>JAAZAR010000036.1 GCA_012514235.1 Actinomycetota bacterium | reverse complement strand
ATGCTGGCAGCGGGCTTCTCGGAGACGGGAAGCGTCGCACCGCGGACACTAGGAGCGCCGTGTTGAGGCAATGTTAACCAAATATTAATGACTATTAAGCGTGCAGCCCCTCTTGCCTGCTGACGTTTCGGCGATTCGAGCAGTTACAACGCTCGTTTTGAAGACCGGAGGACCGGGTCGTCACGACAGGGCCAGCTGCCCGTCCTGCCGACCCTCTCCCCCATCACCGATGAGCTCGAGGAGAGCAGCCTCGTCGATCACGGCGACACCGAGACGTGAGGCCTTGTCCAGCTTGGACCCCGCGTCCTCGCCGGCGACGACGTAGTCGGTCGCCCTGCTCACGGAGGACGAGACCCTGCCGCCCGCAGCCTCGATGAGCTCCTGAGCCTGGCCGCGCGTGAGGGTGGGCAACTTGCCGGTCAACACGAACGTCGACCCGGTCAGCGGGCCCTCCGCCCTCGCCGGGCTCTCCTCCACGAGGCGCACGCCCGCCGCGCGCAGCTTCTCGATGGTCTCGCGGTTGTGCTCGGCGCCGAGGTACTGCTCCACGGCCTCGGCGACCACCGGGCCGATGCCCGGCACCTCGGCGAGGTCTTCCGCCCGGGCCGAGAGGAGCGCGTCCATGCTCGGGTACCGCTCCACCAGCGCCTGGGCGGTCACTCCGCCCACGTGCCGGATGCCCAGCGCGAACAGCACGCGCGCGAACGGTCGCTGTTTGGACTGCTCGATGGCGGCGAGTACCTTGTCCGCCCGCTTCGCCTCCACGAGCTCGAGTCCGCCGTCCGGACCCTTGCGCGTCTTGCCGCCGAAGCCCGGCAGGGCGACGACCTTGCCGGCCTCGACCCGCACGAAGTGGTCGCGCTCGAGGCCGTAGAGGTCGGCGACGTTCTCGATGAGCCCCTGCTGGTGGAGCAGCGCCACCGTCTCGTCGCCGATGCCCTCGATGTCCATGGCGCCCTTGCTCACGAAGTGCTTGATGCTCTCGATGAGCTGGGCGGGGCAGGAGCGGTTCGGGCAGCGAACGGCCACCTCACCGGTCTCGCGCACGGTCTCCGCGCCGCAGGCCGGACAGGTGCGCGGCATGGACCACTCCGGCAGGGCGGCGTGACGAGCCTCGCGGCTCACGCGCCGCCCCTCCTCGTCCTCCACCTCCCCCGTGGTCACCGGCCCCACCACCTGGGGGATCACGTCGCCGGCCCGCTGCACGATCACGTCGTCGCCGGGCCGGATGTCCTTGCGGCGGATGTCGTCCTCGTTGTGCAGCGTGGCGCGCTCCACGGTCACCCCGCCCACGAACACGGGCTCGAGCACGGCGAAGGGTGTCAGCACACCGGTCCTGCCCACGTTGACCTCGATGCTGTGCAGGCGGGTGGTCATCGTGCTTGGCGCGAACTTGAAGGCGATCGCCCAGCGCGGGTCGTGGGCCACGCTCCCGAGAGCGCGCTGGAGGGCGAACGCGTCGACCTTGACGACGGCGCCGTCGATGTCGTAGTCGAGGTCCGCGCGGCGCTCCTCCCACGAGCGCGCCGCCGCGGCGACCTGCTCGATGCCCTCGACGGTGACGATGTCGGGGTTGACCTTGAACCCGGCGGCGCGCAGCCACTCCAGGGCGCCCGTGTGATCCTGGAGGTCCAGGCCCTCGGAGTAGCCGATGCCGTAGCACCACACGTCCAGCGGGCGCGCGGCGGCCAGACGCGGGTCGAGCTGGCGGATCGACCCCGCGGCCGAGTTGCGCGGATTGACGAAGGCAGGCAGGCCGGCGGCGATCCGCTGCTCGTTCAGGCGCCGGAACGCGGCGAGCGGCAGGTAGACCTCGCCGCGCGCCTCAACCACCGGCGGCGGCTCGCGGGTCAGGAGCCGGAGGGGGATCGAGCCGATCGTCCTCAGGTTCGCCGTGACGTCCTCCCCCACCTCACCGTTGCCGCGCGTCGCGCCCACGACGAAGACGCCGTCGCGGTAGGTGAGCGAGATGGCCAGTCCGTCGATCTTGGGCTCGACGACGTAACGGAACCGCTCCTCGCCGAGTCCCTGCGCCTCGAGCAGGCGCCGGTTGCGCTGGTCCCACGCCAGGAGCTCCTCCTCGTTGCGGGCGTTCGCCAGCGAGAGCATGGGCTCGAGGTGGCGGACCTGGGTGAACCCCTCGAGCGGCGCGCCGCCGACCCGTTGGGTCGGCGAGTCCGGGGTACGCAGGTGCGGGTACTCCTCCTCCAGGGCCTGGAGCTCGCGGTACAGGGCGTCGTAGGCGGCATCGTCGATCTCCGGCGCGTCCAGCACGTAGTACAGGTGCGCATGCCGGTTGATGGTCTCGCGCAGTTCTGCCGCCCTTGAGGCGGCCTCCGCCTCGTTCACCGCTCCCCTTTCGCGCGGCGCCGGCCGCCGCGTCCCCGTGCTCGTCGTGCTCTGCCGTGGCGCCCGGTACGGAGCGCCTCCGGCACCCCCGATAGCTTACCCGCGGCGGCCCTGCACGCGGCGGCCGTCGCCGCGCAGGCACAGGTCCAGCAGCTCCGCCGGCTCCTCCAGCCAGAAGTCCGGCCGGGCGGCCAGCAGGGCCTCCGGGCCGAACACGCCCCAGGCCACGGCCGCGGTGGCCATGCCGGCCGCGCGGCCGGCCTCGATGTCCACCGGGCTGTCGCCCACGTAGAGCGCGCCCTCAGGCGGTGCGCCGAACCGCTCGAGACAGAGGCGCAGGGGCACCGGCGAGGGCTTGTGCTCCGCCGTGTCGCTCGCCGTCACCACCACCTCGAAGTGCTCGCGGAGGCCGACGGCGCGGAACGCCATCTGGGTGGTGTCGGCGCTCTTGCTGGTCACGATGCCGAGTCGCTTGCCGGCGGCGCGCAGGCCGTCCAGCACCTCAGCGACGCCCTCGTACCCGCGGATGAGCTCGTCGTGGCGCCGGTGGTTGTACTCGCGGTACACGTCGTACAGCTCCTGCGCGTGCTCGACACTCAGTCGCCGCATCTGGGTCATGAGCGGCTGCCCGACGCCGGCGAGGATCACCTCGTCGGGCAGCACCTCGTCCAGCACGGTGCGCGTGGCGTGGCGGAACGACTCGGCGATCAGCTCGACGGTGTCGACCACGGTGCCGTCGAGGTCGAACACGACGGGGTCGAACCCGCCGGCGTGCCGTTCGACGGCGGCCTGGTCGCCGGGCTCACGCACGGAGCCGCTCCAGGTCCAGGTCCCAGGTGGCGAGGTCGGCGAGCAGCGCCGGGTCCAGGAGGTCGTACCGCAGCGGCGTGACCGCCACCGCACCGGAGGCGACCACGTCGAAGTCGGTGTCCACCCAGTCGCCCGACGCCGGGTGCTCGCACGGCAGGTAGTGCTCGCCGGCAGGGCCGCCGGCGCCCTCGCCCAGGACCACGTAGTCGTAGGCGCTGGCGCCCCCGAGTCGCGCCGGGCGGATGCCGGTGATGGCGGCCAGCGGGCGGTCAGGAAGGTTGACGTTGAGGATGGTGTGGCGCGGGAGGCCACGCTCGAGCACGTGGGCGACCACGGCACGGAGGACCGGTTCGGCCTCATCGAGCCAGGTCGCTTCCCGTTGATCGACCGAGAAGGCGATGGCGGGGTACCCCCGCAGGGCGGCCTCGAAGGCGGCGCCGACGGTCCCCGAGTACGTGACGTCGGCGCCCATGTTGCCGCCCGCGTTGACCCCCGAGACCACGAGGTCCGGAACCGGGCAGCGCAGGCCGAGCAGCGCGATGCGCACGCAGTCGGAAGGCGTACCGTCGCAGGCGAGCCCGGAGTAGCCGCCGCCGAAGGCTCGCGGCTCGAGCGACAGCGGGCGGTGGATGGTGATGCCGCGCGCCACTGCACTGGTGTTGCGGTCCGGGGCGATGGTGGTGACCTCCCCGAGGTCGTCCACCGCGCGGCGCAACACAGCGATGCCGGGAGCGTCGATGCCGTCGTCGTTGGTGAGGAGGATCTGTGGACTCACGAGTTCGATTCTAGCCGAACGGGCCGCACGCGGGCGGCGAGGGTCCGGCGAAGACGGTGACGTACGCGCCGCCCGCAGGCGCCGGCGCGCCGGTGAGCCCGGCGTCGGTGACGTCCGAGACCGCGTGCGGCAGGATTGGCCGCCGCTCCGTCGTAGGAGTGACGAAGGCAAGGCTGACAAGGAGCCCGTTGACCCAGGCGACCCATCACGCGAACCCCAGCGTCGACGGACGCGTCCTGGTGCGCCGCGCCGTCGCCCTCCTCGCGGTGCTGATCCTGGTGTCCCTGCTGGTCGCCCTCAGCGGGCCGGGGTACCTGTGGCCGCTGTTCCTCTTCCCCCTCGTGCTGGGAGCGGTGTTCTTCTTCGAGCTCGGAGCACTCGCGGTCACCGGCTGGCTGGGCAACTTCTTCGTGCTGTACTACAGCTTCGCCGCTGCGGCCAGCCCGGAGGTCGTCCGGCAGTCGCTGCTGGGGACGGCGCTCTTCCTCGCCGCCGGCCTCCTGCTGGGACGGGTCCAGCGGCGCCATCGCGACACACAGCGAGAGCTGGCCGCGAGCACGCTCTGCGACCGCCTCACCGGTCTGTACAACTACGGCACCTTCATCGACTACCTGCACAACGAGGTGACCAAGGTCGACCGGTACGGCGGTGAGCTCACGCTGCTCATGCTCGATCTCGACAACTTCAAGCAGTTCAACGACCGCTACGGCCATGAGGCCGGCAACGAGCTGCTGCGCCGGCTGGGCGCCACCATCGGCAGCCTCGTGCGCGAGGCGGACGTGGCGGCGCGGTACGGCGGCGAGGAGTTCGCCGTGCTCATCCGCGGCGACGAGACGCACGGGTACGAACTCGCCGAGCGCCTGCGCCGCGTCGTGAGGACCGTCGCCGTGGACGTGCGAGGCGGCGAGCGCGCCGGTACCACGCTGTCGGCCGGCGTCGCTACCTACCCAGCCGCGGCGACGGATCAGTCCGAGCTCCTGGAAGCCGCGGACGCCGCGCTCTACGAGAGCAAGCGGCGCGGCCGCGACCGCGTCACGATCTTCATGGGCGTGGCCGGCGAGCAGAAGGTGCCGGCGAGCCTCAGCGCGTGAGCGCGGCGGCGACGTCGGCGCCCCATCTCACTCCGGGAACGCCACCTGCGGCAACCGCGTATCCGCTCGCGCGAACGCCTCGCCGCAGAACAGCTCGACGCCGTTGCGGGCGAGCAGTCGCTGCTGGTCCCGGTGGCGCACGCCCGTCGCGATGAGCTGGGCTCCGGTCCGGCCGGCGAACCGCACGAGGAGCTGCACGACCTCGATCGCCGTGAGGTCCGCCCCCAGCCCCGCCACGAGCACCGGGTCCAGGCACAGGAAGTCCGGCTTGGCCTGCGCGACGAGCTCGAGGACGGTGAACTGCGCCCCCAGACCCGAGATGCAGAGCTGGAACCCGAGGTCGCGGACGTCCTCGAGCGTACGCAGCGTGGACGCCGTGTTGGTCCCCAGGTCGTCGGCGTCGATCTCGAAGACGACATGCTGGGGCACGAGCGCCTTGTTGAGCGAGTAGAACTCGCTGACGGCCACGACCGCGGCGTTGGGGAGCTCGTTCGCCGCACAGCCGAGGAACAGCAGGTCGTCCGGTCGCAGCCCCGAGGCGGCGCTCACGGTGGCCTCCCGGGCGGCGATGCCGTAGGAGGCGAGCACCGGCGAGCGCCCCGCCACGTCCAGCAGCACGTCCGGCAGACGCAGCGGCGAGTAGAACGGGCCGCGGACGCTGCTCCGGTAGCCGATCACCTCGCAGGCCTCGGGATCGACGACCGGCTCGAACAACGGCTCCAGGTCGCCGCGCGACACGCAGTCGGCCAGCGTGTCCTCCAGGTCGCGGTCGTAGGCGGCGGCCTGCTCTTCGGCCGCCTGCATCGCCAGCGCGAGGCCGTGCTGGAGGTTCTGTTCGAAGGTGAGCGCCGTGTCGGCGAAGAGGAGGGCGGACCCGACCGACGGGTGCACGCGGTCGTACACGCCGGGAGCGAGGTCGTTGAGCAGCAGGGACTGCAGGCGCTCGTAGACGCGCCGCGTGACCGCCGCGAGGTCGTCGTCGGCGATGACCGCCGACGAGCGCGGCGGCGAGAGCAGCACGATGAACGCGTCGTCCGCCAGCGTGAAGTCGCTGATCACGTCGAGCCGGCGCAGGGTGCTGCCGACCATCCCCTCGAGGTTGGCCGCCACGGCGTCGAGGATCTCGTCGACGATGCGCCAGCCGAACACCGGCTCGAGCCGGCCGTAGCGGCGCAGGCTCACGTAGAGGAGGGCCACCGTGCCCGTCTTCTCGAGCTCCAGACGGATGGAGTCGGCGACGAGGTTGAGCGAAGGCAGGTGAGTCGGACCGTCGCTGACCAGCCCCCGCAGGGTGGTCTGCGCCTTGCGCAGCGCCTCGTCGGTCGGACGATCCACGCGGCTCACCCCCCAGGGGTCACTTGGCCTTCTGCTTCTCCTTGGACTTGCTCTTGCCCGACGACGGCTTCTTCGCGTCGGCGGAGGCTCCGTCGCCCGAGGTGCTCTCGGAGCTCGAGGTGCTCTCGGAGCCCGCCGCCGCGCCGTCGCCGGAGGCGGCGTCCTTGGCACCCGTGCGCCTGCCCGACCCCTTGCCGTAGTCCGTCGTGTAGAAGCCGGAGCCCTTGAAGTGGATGGCCACCGGATGCAGCACCTTGTGCAGCGGTCCGCCGCACTTCTCGCACACCGTGAGGGGGTCGTCGCTCATCTTCTGGAAGGCCTCGACGACGGCCCCACATTCGTCACATTGATACTCGTAGATAGGCACGCAGAAGTCTCCTGGGCGTGGTCACAGGGGCAGGCCTGAGTGTAGCATACGGTCGCCGCCGGACGTCGTGGTCGGCGGCGGCCTACGGCGCGAACGGCGGCAGGTGCCCGGCGACGATCAGGTCCGGCGCCCACGCGCGGAGGCGCTTCCACGACTCCAGCACCGTCTCGGCGTCGACGCCCGCCGGCGACATGGCGTCGAAGTCGTCCCTCCCCGGACCGATGGTGTCGCCGCAGAGCACCGTGCGCCCCAGCTGCGTCTCACAGCACAGGCTGATGTGGCCGTCGCAGTGCCCCGGGGTGAGCGCCCACTCGAGCCCGGGCGCAAGCTCGCCCCGTTCGCCGCTGAGGCGCCGGAGCGAGAGCCGGTCGAGCACCCCGCCCACCAGCGGCCAGTGCGGGGACGTGGTCTCCAGCTCGTGGACGGCCACGGGCGCCAGGACGGATGCACACCCTCCGGCGTGATCGAGGTGGGCGTGGGTGAGCACGACCAGATCGACGTCGGTGGCGGTGAGACCCCGCGCCTCAAGGGCCCGGAGCACGGGGTCGTTCTGCAGCGGCAGGCCGGGGTCGACGAGGATCGTGCGCGGACCCCGCAGCAGCACCGTGTTGGGGAAGGTCGTCATGCCCACGACGGCTCGGCGCTCCCGCAGGGCCCGGTACTCGACGAACGCCTGCGGCGAGCGATGCTCCGGCCGCACGTCCACGGTGTCTCCCTCGACACTGAAGACGAACCGCGCCGTGGGGATGAGCAGGTCGAGCTGGTACGTCACGTCGGGCCTCACGCGGGTTCGGCGTCGGCGTCCTGGTCGTCGCGCGCGTAGAGGAAGTCGACCTTGTCCAGATTGAGGATGATGAACGGCGCCGTCTCGAGCAGATCCTGGTGGCCCTTGTCGTAGATGCGCACCTTGGAGAGCGTGAGCCGGCTGTCGCTGAACGCGCGGATGTAGTCCGAGGGGCGCCGGGAGCTGGCGCGCTGCCCGACGCCGAAGTGCGCGATGCCTACGATCTTGAACTCGCCGATGTAGGCCACGACCTCGAGCTCCTTGAAGCCGGTGTCCATGCGGACGGTCTCGAACCCTGCACGCGCGTCATCCATGATCGTCTCCTCCTCCGATACGTGGCTCCGGCGCCGCCGCCGGAGACGGAGCGCCCCCCGGCGGAGTCGCGCGCACCCCCGCGGCGTCGCCGTCCTCCGCCGCGCAGGGCGTCCCCGCGAACGCACGGACTGCGCCCTTCCCGGGGCGTGCGGCGAGCCGCAGCCGCTGGAGCGCCTCGCGCCGCGATCCTCCGGAGCGCGGCGCGAGCACCACTCCGACGGCGGCGCCGATGATGCCCCCGACGATCGCGCTCCGCTTCCCCATGGGACCACTCTACCGGGCCGCGCCGTCCTTGCGAAACACCAGCGCCCCGTCGGAGACGTCGACGTGGATGGTGTCGCCTTCGACGAAGGCACCGGCGAGCAGCTCCCGCGAGAGCGGGTTCTCGATGAGCCGCTGGATGGCCCGCTTGAGGGGCCGCGCGCCCCACTGCGGGTCGTAGCCGGCGTCGGCCACGAAGCGGCGCGCCTCCTCCGACACCTCGAGCCGCATGCCCTGGCCCTCGACCAGCTGGCGGACGTGGGCCAGCAGCAGTTCGACGATCTGCTCCAGCTCCTCACGGCCGAGCCCGTGGAACACGATGGTCTCGTCGATGCGGTTGAGGAACTCGGGCCGGAACGTCTGCCGCAGCGCGTTCATCAGCCGCTCCTCCACGGCGTCGTACTCCCGCTCCATCGTCTCGGCGTCGGGGATGAGCTCGGCGCCCACGTTGCTGGTCATGATCACCACGGTGTTCTTGAAGTCGACGGTGCGGCCCTTGTTGTCCGTGAGCCGACCGTCGTCCAGCACCTGGAGCAGCATGTTGAACACGTCCGGGTGCGCCTTCTCGATCTCGTCGAAGAGCACGACGCTGTACGGGTGCCGGCGGACGGCCTCGGTGAGCTGGCCGCCCTCTTCGTAGCCGACGTAGCCGGGCGGCGAGCCGACGAGGCGCGAGACGGAGAACTTCTCCATGTACTCGCTCATGTCGAGCCGCACCATCGCCGTCTCGTCGTCGAAGAGGAACTCGGCCAGGGCCCGCGCCAGCTCCGTCTTGCCCACGCCCGTCGGGCCCAGGAAGAGGAAGGAGCCGATGGGCCGCTTGGGGTCCTTGAGGCCGGCCCGCGCGCGGCGCACGGCCTCGGACACCGCCACGACCGCCTTGTCCTGGCCGATGACGCGGCGGTGCAGCCGATCCTCCATCCTGAGAAGCTTGTCGGCCTCTTCCTCCTTCATGCGCTGGACCGGGATGCCGGTCCACTGACTGACGATGCCGGCGATGTCGTCGCCGTCGATGGTCGCCGCGGCGATGCCCTTGTCGGCCAGCCAGGCCTCCTTGGCGGTGACGAACGTCTGCTGGATCTTGTCGGTCTGTTCCTTGAGCTGGGCGGCGCGCTCGTAGTCCTGCGCCTCGACGGCGGCGGCACCCTCGCGTGTGAGTTCCTGGAGGCGCCGCTCCATCTCGCGCAGGTCCGGCGGCAGCATGGTGGCCTCGATGCGCAGCTTGCTGGCGGCCTCGTCGAGCAGGTCGATCGCCTTGTCCGGCAGGAACCGCTCGCCGATGTAGCGGTCGCTGAGCACGGCCGCCTCGCGGATGGCCTCGTCGGTGATCTTGACCTTGTGGTGCGCCTCGTACTTGTCGCGCAGCCCCTCGAGGATGGCCATCGTCTCTTCCACCGTGGGCTCGCCGACGAGGATGGGCTGGAAGCGGCGCTCGAGCGCGGCGTCCTTCTCGATGTTCTCACGGTACTCGTCGAGCGTCGTCGCGCCTACGCACTGCAGCTCGCCGCGGGCCAGCATGGGTTTCATCATGTTGCTGGCGTCCATGGCGCCCTCTGCCGCACCGGCGCCGACCACGGTGTGCAGCTCGTCGAT
>JAAZAR010000092.1 GCA_012514235.1 Actinomycetota bacterium | reverse complement strand
CCATGAGCATCTCGTCGTCCTCCGCCCCGGGCACGGCGAGACCGAGGGCCTTGAGGTTCTGGCGATACCACCAGATGTACAGGGAGAAGAGGCGCTCGCGCAGCTCAGGGTCGCGGAACGCGTGCGGCAGGATGTCGAAGAACCCGCGGAAGGAGTCCGCATCCACGATCATCCGCCTGATGGCCAGCATCGCGGCGTGGAGGCGCTCCTCCTCAGGAACGGACTCCGTCTCGGCCGCGAGCCGCAGGCACTCGTCGTGGATGAGCGCGTCGGCGACGGCGATGATGAGGCCTGCCTTGTTGCCGAAGTTGTAGCGGATGGAGGCCTTGTTCACGCCGGCCTCGGCGGCCACGTTCTCCAGCGTGACGGCCTCGTACCCGCGTTCGGCGAGGAGCGCGGTGGCCGCCCTCAGGATCTTCTGCGCGGTCGCCGGCAGGGTCTCCAGGGGGTCCTCGAACGGGAACTGGAGCCTTCCCTCGGGCCTCTGCCTCGACGTCGTCACGGGCTCCCCCTCACGGTCGCCTTGTGCGGACGGGTTCAATCCACCCAGGTGGCGGAACAACCTTAGCCTACGCCCCTCGGCTGGTTCTCGCCAGTACTGCGGTCAGACCGCGGCGAGGACCCTGCGGATGCCGGCGATGGCGGCCTCGACGTCCTCGTCGTCCACGTCCAGGTGGGTGACGAAGCGTACGGTCCACGGCGACTCGTCGAGGCAGAGCACGCCCTCCGCGGCGAGGCGGGCGACGAGCTGCGGGGCCGGCACGCCCGTTCCCCGGGTGCCGGCGAACACCATGTTGGTCTGCACGCTGCCCAGGTCCACGTCGAGACCCGGCAGCGCCGCCAGCGCCTCGGCGAGGCGCCTCGCCCGGCGGTGGTCGTCGGCGAGGCGCTCCACGTTGTGCTGCACTGCGTACAGGCCGCCGGCAGCGATGATGCCCGCCTGGCGCATGCCGCCACCCAGCACCTTGCGGGCGCGCGCCGCCGCCGGCAGCGTCTCGGCGTCCATGACGAGCACCGACCCGACCGGCGCGCCCAACCCCTTGGAGAGGCAGACGCTCACCGTGTCGAAGGGCGCCGCGTACTCGGCCGCGCTCACACCCGTGGCGGCGACGGCGTTGAACAGACGCGCGCCGTCCAGATGCATCTTGAGGCCGTGCCGGTCGCAGAACCGGCGCACGGCCAGGACGTGCTCCAGCGGCAGCACCACGCCGCCGCAGTGGTTGTGGGTCTGCTCGAGGCACACGAGGCGCGTCGGCGCCCAGTGGACGTCGTCGTCCGTATGGACGTACTCCTCCATCTTCTCCAGATCGAGCGTCCCGTCGGGCGAGTCGAACACGCGCAGCTGCACCTGGCTCAGGGCCGACGCCGCGCCCTGCTCATAGAAGACGATGTGAGCCTGGGCGTGCAGGAAGACCTCGTCGCCACGCCGCGTGAGCGCCCGCACCGCCGCCTGGTTGCACATGGTGCCCGAGGGGAAGAACAGCGCGGCCTCCTTGCCGAGCAGCCGCGCCGCCTCCTGCTGCAGCGCGAGCACTGTCGGGTCGTCGCCGAGCACGTCGTCGCCGACCTCCGCTTCGAGCATCGCCGCGCGCATCTCGGGAGTCGGCCGCGTGACGGTGTCGCTTCGCAGGTCGATAGTCTTCATGAGAGCTCCTCGTGACGGCTGGGGGGGTACCCGCAGAGCGTATCGCACGAGAAGCTCCGCGAGCAGCGCGCCGCGTCCGGGTACAAGACACCAGGGCCACGCGTCGGTCGGGAACGCGGGCGCTCGGCGAGGTAGCATGGACGCACTATGCCCGGTACTGTGAAGTGAACGAACGGCAGAACACGACGCTCCCCACGGTGGCCCGCCCGCTGGGCGGGCTCCCGCCCGGCTGGCGGGACGCCGACGATCAGCCGGAGGTCGACGCCTGGATGCTGGCACGACGACGGCGACGCTTCATCATCGTCGCCGTCGTCGTAGCCGTCCTGCTCCTCGAAGGCGTGGGCGTGGTGGTCTGGAACGCCCAGTCCCACTACAGCCGCGGCCAGTCCGCCCTCGCCGTCGGCGCGGACGCGCTGGCCGCCCAGGAGTTCTCGCAGGCGACTCTGCTCGGACTGCCGTACCGTGACGCCGACGCCCTCGAGGCGGGCGCGATGGCCTCGCTCACGTCGGACATCGAGAAGAGGGAAGCGGAGGTGGCGCGGCGCGGCGCCGTGCTCACGCGGCTGAGACGCGCCGCCGACGCCCTCGCCGCCGGCGACGCGCAAGCCGTCCTCACCGCGGCGCGCGCCGCCCGGAAGGCAGGTCTCGCACGGGTCGCCGACGACTACCCGCGCGTCGCCGACACGCGGCGTGACCTGGTCGGCGACGTCGCCCTCGCCGCACGCGCCGCCCTCGAGGGCAGCGAGTGGCGCGACGCCGGCCTGCTCGCCGCCGCCGTGATCTCCCTGGACGGGACGAGCGACGAGTGGACCGATCTCGCACGCCGCGCCGAGAAGGGCGCGGAACTGGCGGCGATCGTCGAGCGGGCGCGCGACGCTGCGGACCGCCGCGCCTGGCGCACGGCGCTGCGTCTCGCCGAGCAGGTGCTCGCCCGGCGCAGCGACTTCCCCGGCGCGGCTCAGGTCGCCGAGCGTGCCCGTGCCGCTCTCGCCGCAGCCCCGCCCGCGTCCGGTTCAGGCGGCGGCACGTCGACCCAGCCCCCGCCGCCATGAGATACCGGCAGACTCTCAGGCGCATCGCCGTCCCGCTGCTCCTCGCGGCCCTGGTCCTGGTGCCCGCTATCGTTCCGACGGCCGCCGGCGCCGCCCCGTGGACGCCGGTGACGACGCCATGGTCGGCGAGCGACTTCGTCGGCGACATCGCGACCTTCGGCGCCACGGGTCTCGCCGCAGCCGGCGACGAAGGACGCATCTACGTCAGCCGGAACGGCGGCAAGAGTTGGGACGTCGTCGTCCCGCCGGGCCGGGAGGCGACGGTGTTCACCGCCGTCGACTTCACCGGCGCCGGCGCAGGCGCCGTGGCGTCGGGCGGGCTCCTGCTGGTCACGGCGGACGGAGGAGCCACCTGGCGCCTCCCCTCCTACGTCGGCGGCGGCGGACCGGCGTCCATCAACGACATCGCGATGCGCGGGTCGGACGCCGTGGCCGTGGGCGACGACGGCGTCATCCTGGAGAGCGCCGACGGGGGGCTGACGTGGAGCCGCGCCGACTCGCCGCTGACCGGCGACCTGACCTCCGTGGCGGTCGCCTCCGACGGTACGTCCGTCGCCGGCACGCGCGGCGGCCAGGTGCTGATGCGCCGCGACGGCGTGTGGACGGTCGCCCACAGCGCCGCCGCACCCGTCAGCTCCGTCGCCGTCGCCACGACCGCGTCGTGGGGAGACGGGACGCCGGACATCTTCGCCGCCGCCGGCGCGCAGGTGCTGGGCAGCGACGACGGTGCTGCGTTCGCGCCGCTCCCCGGCGTGCCGGACCTGGGCAGCCAGGGTGCGGCACACCTCGCCTGGGCGGGCGGACCGACGCCGCGGCTCCTGGTGGCCACAGGAGCGCAGGCCGGCTTCTCGGTCCTCCCGACCACGGACTGGTACCAGGGGGCGTCGGGCACGCCCCGGAGCTTCCGCGCCGCGGCTCCCGGAGGGCAGAGCGTCGCGTACGTGCTCGGTGAGGACGGAGCCTTGCTGCGCACGCTCAGCGCGGGATTCGAGCCGGCCACGCTGACGGCGAGCAAGAGCCGGCTCGCGGCCGGCGCATCCACGAAGCTCCGAGCGACGGGCCGGATCGCAGCCAGGGGCGCGCTGCGGCTGCGCTCACGCCCACCGGGCGGCTCCTGGCAGTCCGTACGCAGCTGGGCCTGGCGCGACGCCGACTGGGAGCGCACCGTGTCGCTCGAGGCGGCGCCGTCGCTCACCCGCGAGTACCGGCTGGAGTTCGTCTACGGCGACTCCGTGACGCCGGTCGCACCGGTGCTGACGGTGACCGTGTCCCCGCGCATCAAGACCGCAAAGGCGAGCTACACAGTCCGCCGGGGCACCGTCTTCCGGTTCTCGGGCAGCGTCTCCCCGCAACTGCGGGGCGAGCGGGTCCAGCTGCTCACCGACCGGGGCGGGAAGTGGCGACCGGTGAGCGGGCAGTCATGGGTGCGGCTGCAGAACGGCCGCAGGTGGACCAGCCGGGCCTTCGGGACCCCGGTGGCGGAGACCTATCGGCTGCGGGCCTACCTGCCGGCCACGTCCAAGCATGGCGCTTCGTACAGCCGCATCGTCAAGGTGACCGTCCGCCGCTGACGCGGCGGACGGTCACCTTCACTCCCACTCGATGGTGCTGGGCGGCTTGCTCGAGACGTCGTACACGACGCGGTTGACCTCGGGCACCTCGTTGATGATGCGCGAGGCCAGGGTCTCGAGCAGGTCGTAGGGCAGCCTGGCCCAGTCGGCCGACATGGCGTCGTCGCTGGTGACGGCCCTGATCGCGATGGGGTAGCCGTAAGTGCGCTCGTCGCCCTGCACGCCGACGCTACGGATGACGGGCAGGATGGCGAAGCACTGCCAGAGCTCGCGGTAGAGGCCCGCCTTACGGATCTCCTCCTGCACGATGGCGTCGGCGCGCTGCAGGATGTCCACCCGCTCGCGGGTGATCTCGCCGATGATGCGGATGGCGAGCCCCGGCCCCGGGAAGGGTTGCCGCCAGACGATGTGCTCCGGCAGCCCCATCTCCTCGCCCACCGCGCGGACTTCGTCCTTGAACAGCCAGCGCAGCGGCTCGACCAGCTCGAAGTCCATCTTCTCTGGGAGGCCGCCGACGTTGTGGTGGCTCTTGATCTTGGCGGCCTGGCGCGTACCGCTCTCGATGACGTCGCTGTAGAGCGTGCCCTGGACGAGGAACTTGGCGTCGGTGAGCTTGCGCGCCTCCTCCTCGAAGCAGCGGATGAACTCCTCGCCGATGATCTTGCGCTTGCGCTCGGGCTCGATGATGCCTTTGAGCTTGTCGAGGAACCGGTCGCTGGCGTCCACGGCCACGAGCGGGATGCCGAAGGTCCCCGAGAACGTCTCGACGACGCGCTCGGCCTCGCGCATGCGCATCATGCCCTGGTCGACGAACACGCAGGTGAGCCGGTCGCCGATGGCCCTGTGCATGAGCAGCGCCGCCACCGACGAGTCCACGCCTCCGGAGAGCCCGAGGATCGCCTTGGCGTCGCCGACCTGCTCGCGGATCTTGCGGATGGATTCCTCGACCACCGCCTCGGGCGTGAAGGCGGGCTCACAGCCGCAGGCCTTGTACAGGAAGCTGCGCAGCACGTCCATGCCCTTGGGCGTATGGACCACCTCGGGGTGGAACTGCACGGCGTAGAAGCCGCGCTCCCTGTCCTCCATCGCGGCCACCGGGGCGCCCGGGCTGGAGGCCAGCACCTCGAAGCCGGGCGGCACCGCCGTGATGCTGTCGCGGTGGCTCATCCAGCACTGCTCCTCGGGACGCATGCTCTCGAGCACGAGACCCTTCTTGTGCACGGTGAGCACCGTCTTGCCGAACTCGCTGAGGTCGGTGCGCGACACGGTGCCGCCGAGCTCGAGAGCGAGACCCTGCGCCCCGTAGCAGATGCCGAGCACGGGGATGCCGAGCTGGAACAGCTCCGGATTGACCCGGGGCGCGTCCTCGACGTACACGCTCATGGGACCGCCGGACAGGATGATGCCCTTGGGGTCGTAGCTCTTGATGCGCTCGATGGACGCGTCGTGCGGGATCAGCTCCGAGTAGACCCGGCACTCGCGCACGCGACGCGCGATGAGCTGCCCGTACTGGGCTCCGTAGTCGAGCACCAGGACGGTGTCGAACCCTGTGACCTGCGGCGGACCCTGGACCACGCTCGCCTCCTTCTCTCCCTCGCTCAAGCCGACGAGTCGGGCGCGGCATCGCCGCGCCCCGACTCGTCGCGAGGCTGACCCGCCTGCGGCGGTCAGCCCATCCCGACGTCCTGCTCCTTCTGCAGCTTCTTGCCCTCGGTCATGAGCGCCGGCGCGACCATGACCTCGGCCTTCTGGAACGACGTGAGCGTCTCGTAGCCGCAGGTGGCCATGCTGGTGCGCAGGGCGCCGAAGAGGTTGCGGGTGCCGTCGTTCTCGTGCGCCGGGCCGAGCAGGATCTCCTGCAGCGTGCCCTTCTCGCCCGCCTTGACGCGCGTGCCGCGCGGGAGCTCCGGGTGGAAGGTCGCCATGCCCCAGTGATAGCCGCGGCCCGGCGCCTCGCTGGCCGCCGCCAGCGGCGACCCGATCATGACGGCGTCGGCGCCCAGCGCGATGGCCTTGCTGACGTCGCCGCCGGTGCGCATGCCGCCGTCGGCGATGACGTTGCAGTACTCGCCCGTCTCGAGCAGGTGCTGGACGCGCGCCGCCGCGGCATCGGCGATGGCGGTCGCCTGCGGCACGCCGATGCCGAGCACGCCGCGCGTCGTGCAGGCGTGGCCCGGGCCGACGCCGACGAGCACACCCACGGCGCCGGTGCGCATGAGATGCAGCGTGGTGCTGTAGCTGGCGACGCCGCCGACGATGACCGGGACGGGGCACTCGCTGATGAACCGCTTCAGGTCGAGCGGCTCGACCTTGGTGCTCACGTGCTCGGCCGAGACCACGGTGCCCTGGATGACGAGCACGTCGAGGCCGGCGTCGAGCGCGACCTGGTAGAACTCCTCCACGCGCTGCGGCGTGAGGGAGGCGGCCGCCAGCACGCCGCCGTCCTTGATCTCCTTGACCCGCTTCGCGACGAGCTCGGCCTTGATGGGCTCCCGGTAGATCTCCTGCATCGTTCGCGTGGCCGTCTCCTTGGGGAGCGACGCGATACGGTCGAGCTGCTCGTCGGCGTTCTCGTAGCGCGTCTGCACGCCCTCGAGGTTGAGCACGGCGAGGCCGCCGAGCTTGCCCATCGTGATGGCGAAGGCGGGATCGACCACGCCGTCCATGGCTGAGGCGAGACACGGGAGCTCGAGCGTGTGCGGACCGAGCTTCCACGTGATGTCCACGTCCTCGGCGTCGCGCGTGCGCCGGCTGGGCACGATCGCGATATCGTCGAAGCCGTACGCCCGGCGGCCCTTCTTGCCGCGGCCGATCTCTACTTCCATGCCGTCCTCCTGACAGGAACGCGATGCGAGACTGACCGGCGAGGCCGCGTCGCCCGGGGCCGCGACGCAGACTCGCCGACGATAAACAAAAGACCGCGGTACGTGCGTACCGGGGTCTGTGAGCTCTGTGCGGTGCTTCTCTCGGAGCTTGCTGGCTGCGCTGGCAACGTGGGCCGACTCTACCAGCGCCCCGAGCGAGGGTCAACGCGCCGCGGCCCCCTCGAGAGGGAGGCGCAGCAGGACGCCGGCATCCTGCTCGTAGAGCCGGACCGGCGTCATCTCCCCCGCCTCGTCGCCGAAGACGGCGCGGGCGCGCGTGAAGACCTGTTCCACCACTGCGCTGAGCTCGGCGGGCACGCCCGCCGAGCGGGCCAGGTCCACGGCGAGGCGCAGGTCTTTGGTGGCGAGCGCCATTGAGAATCCCTCCTCGTAGTCGCCGTCCCGCAGCAGCGGCAGCAGGTCACGCTCCAGCAGACGGCTCGCCGTGGGACCCTGCGAGAGGGCGGTGTGGAGCACGCCCAGGTCCACCCCCGAGCGGGCGCCGATGGCGAGCACCTCGGCCACCGCCACCAGCTGGTCGAACCACAGCAGGTTGAGCAGCAGCTTGACCACGTAGCCGGCCCCGTTCCCGCCCACGTGGAAGATCCGCTGCGGGTCTCCGAGGTGCTCCAGGAGCGGGCGGGCCCTCTCCACGTCGGCGGGGTCGCCGCCGACGAAGATCTCGAGCGTACCCGCCTCGGCGCCGGACGACATGCCGGCGACGGGGGCGTCGAGGCAGCGGATCCGGCCGGCGGCCCGGCCCCGGACGCGCTCGCCCACGGCCGGCGAGGAGGTCGACATGTCGATCCACAGGGCGCCCGTCGGGAGCGCGTCGAGCGCACCGCCGTCCTCGAGCATGACCTGCTCGACAGCGGCCGGCGTGGGCAGCATCGTGACGAGCACGTCGGTCCCCCGGGCGGCGTCGGCGGCCGAGCGCGCGAGCCGCGCGCCGCGCTCGAGCGCGGGAGCGGCGCGCGCGGCATCCAGGTCGAACACCGTGAGGTCCAGCCCGGCCTCGGCGAGGCGCCGGCTCATCCGACCACCCATGTGACCCAGCCCGACGAACGCCACGGGCCCGGGCCGCCCGTTCCCTTCCATCTCCGTCCTCACCTTCCGGATTCAGCGCGCCCGGAAGAACGGGTTCCACGCGTCGTCCCGCTCCGCCAGCACGTCCACGACCGCCGGGGAGCCCTCACTACCCCTGCGCAGCGCACCGAGCGTGGCCTCCCGGTTGTTGGAGAACACGGCTTCCTCATCCTCCGCCGCCGGATTGACCCACACCGCGGCGATGAGCACGAGGTCGCCGACGAGGGCACGATCGATGATGCCCTCCGCCACCGCCTCCGCCACGCCGGCGGCCACCCCGGCCTGGGCCGCGCCCCACGTCAGGTCGCCGTGGCGACCGGGCTCGATGCCCGCCTTGTTCACGAAGAGCGTCATGGGCTGGACTGCGAGCCCGGGCCGGAGCACGGCGACGAACGGCACGTGCCCGGCGCGTGGCGTGGCCAGCGCCGTCGCCCACGCCGTTCCGACGGGTCCGTCGCGCTGCCCGAGGACGGTGTTGACGTGCGCCGCGTTCACGCCGCTGCCAACGAACGCTTCGCCGATCTGCATCTCGCTCATGCCTCCCGGGTGCCCGTTCTCCGCATTCCGTAGTCCGTCACGACCCTCGGGCTCACCGGCCAGGCGGACGGACGTGCTCCGTACGAGGCCGGAGCGAGCGACGGTCCGGCGGACCGGCGCTCGCTCCATGAAGCCTGGCAAGGCACTGAGCATGTGGAACGTGACCGGTGCGGCGCCTCCTCCTGACGTGCTGACAGGTCTCACCGGATCGAGCTGGGCACACCCCGAGGGGTCCCGATCCTCCCGGCATCATGGCCGCACGGCTTCCCTCTGGCCATAGGCAAAGGTCCCCGGGCGCCGAGGGAGCCGGCAGGGCCGGCGAGCACGCCCGGCGTCACCCCTTGCTGTCGATGAGGTGCAGGTCCATGCCCTTCACGATGGCCTCGGAGCGGCTTCGGACGCCGAGCTTGCGGTAGATGGCCGAGATGTGGTTCTGCACGGTCTTCTTGCTGAGGAACAGCTGCGCGGCCATCTGCGCCGGCGTCTTGGGGGTGGCGAGCAGGCGCAGGATCTCGAGTTCGCGGTCGGTCAGCGCCAGCCGCCGCTGCTCGTAGGCGCCGGGGGCGTAGTCCAGCTGACGGATGCCCTCGCCGAGGTTCTGGGCGACGCCGGTGCTGAGCACGGTGCCGCCGCGGACGACGAGGTCGATCGCGGCGAAGAGCTGCTCGGGCTCCGCGTCCTTGGCCACGTAGCCGCGTGCTCCCGCGGAGATGGCGCTGAAGAGCGCGTCCCGGTCCTCACGCGCGCTCAGCATCACGACCTTGACGTCGTCGCCGCGCTCGGCCAGCCGACGCGCCACGTCGAGCCCGCTCATGCCCGGCATGCCGATATCGAGAAGCAGCACGCACCCGGGGTGCGCCGCCACCGCCGCAAGCGCCTCGTCGCCGGTCGTGGCCTCCGCCTCGACGGTGTATCCCTCGCTCTCCAGCAACTGACGGAGCCCCTGACGGAAGAGGCCGTGGTCGTCGGCGATGATCACTCGTCCCTTGTCGCTCATCTACTCCGCCCCCACGAGAAGTGATACCAGGTCGAGGTACGTGTCGGCCTCGAACGGCTTCGGCAGATACCAGGCGCGCCGGTCTCGCACCTCCGCCAGTGCCACACCCGCCGCCGGATCGCCGCTCACGAGCAGGACCGGGGTGCCCGGGGCGAGCCGGGTCGCGATCTGGAGACCGTCCGTGTCGGGCAGATGGTAGTCCAGGACGGCGACTCCCCACTCTTCGTCGCTCCCCTCGACTTCCTTGCCCGAGGCCGCCGCCGTGACGCGCGCGCCGCAGCCCTCGAGGGCCTGCACGGCGGCGGCGCGCAAGGCCGGGTCGTCCTCCACGAGCAGCACGCGGGCGCCCCGGATCCTTTCGTGACGCGCCACCGGCAGGGTGACGGTGAAGACCGCGCCGCCCCCGCGACGGTCGCCGGCGGTGATGCTCCCGCCGGCGTCCTCGACCACGCGGCGCACCAGCCACAGGCCGAGGCCGGTGCCGCTCGCCTTGGTCGTGTAGAAGGCCTCGAAGACGTCGCCCTCGGGCAGTCCGGGTCCTCGGTCGGAAACGGTGACGGTGACCGAGTCCGGCTCGCCCCGCACGGCGACGCTCACCGGCCCTGCGCCGCCCATGGCATGCAGCGCGTTCACGACGAGGTTGGTGACCACGGAGCGGAGGTCGTTCTGGGCGATCGCCGCCTTCGCGGCGCCGGCGCCGACGCGCAGCGTGATGCTGGCGCCCTCGTTGCGACTGCGCAGGACGGCGACGACGTCGCGCACCACCGGGACGACCTCGGTCAGCGACATCCCGACCGCTCGCGCGGCATCCGGGTTGATGGAGTGCATGATGGCGCCCAGCCGGTCCAGGCACACGCGCGTCTGGTCCTTGATCACGTCGATCTGCTCCACGTGCGAGGGCTCGGAGGACAGCGCCCGCCGCAGCAGGTTGGCGTAGAGCTCGACGGTCGCGAGCGGCGACTTGAGCTCGTGCGCCATGGCGCTCGCGATCCGCCCGACCTCTGCGAACCGCCGCGCCTCCGCGGCGCGCCGCTCCTCGGCCAGCGTGTCCGTGAGGTCGGTGAAGAAGACGGCGGTCCCGCCGTCGCCGCCCAGCAGCGACGAGGTGTAGCCGAGCGTCCGCTCGCCCAACGGGGTGACGACGGTCACCTGGCGGCGAGCGTGGGCGGCGCCGGTGCTCCGGGCCTCCCGCAGGACGCCGGCGAGCGCCGCGAGCGCCGGCTCGCCGTCCGTCAGCTCGTCGAGGCCGCGGCCGACCACCTCGCCGACCGGGACGCCGAGCAGGCGGGCAGCGGCGGGGTTGTACACCCCGACGCGCCCGCTCTCGTCGGCGGCCATCACAGCCGTCTGCACGTGCAACAGGATTCTTGAGTCGAGCTGGCCTATCTCCCGGACCTCCACACCCCGCGCTCATCACTCGTGACGCAGTATCTCCCGTGCGGGCCGGATGTGCACGTGCCGGTGTGACCGACGGTCGCCTGTCGAGAGAGCCCGGGCCGCGCGAAGGCGCGGCCCTCCCGGCCGCGGACCACGACCACGGAGGGCCTTCAGGGGCCGGTGTCGATCTCCCGGACCTCCGCCGTCTCGATGAGGTCGGCGGCGAGGCCGGCGTCGAGGACGCCGGCGCCGTACCGCTGGGTGCTGGCGGCGCCGGCGGCGAGCGCGTGGCGCAGGCACTCCCCCAGGTCGAGCTTGCGGAAGCGGGCGCTGATGAACCCCGCGAGGAAGACGTCGCCCGAGCCGACCGTGCTGACCACGGACTCGAGCGGCGCGATGTTGCCTTGGAAGACCCGCTGCTTGCGGCCGACCTGGAAGCGGGCCACGCAGCCGTGCGGGGTCTTGATGATCGTGTTCCGCGCCCCCATCTCGCACACCATCGCGGTCGCATCGACCAGGTCCTGGTCGTCGTGGAACTCGTGTCCGACGAGGTCCTCGGCCTCGCGCAGGTTCGGCGCCACCAGGTTGGGCCGGCCGCGCACGCCGCGGCGCAGCGGCTCGGCGGCGCTGTCGAGCACCACGTAGCAGCGGTGCCTGCGGATGCGGCCGATCGCCGTGGCGTAGAAGTCCTCGCCGACCTTGCGCGGCAGGGATCCGGCGAGCACGACGAACCGGGCTCCCTTGGCGAGGTACTCGATCTTGTCCAGCAGCGTGGCGGTCTCGGCCTCGGTGACCACGGGACCGTACTCGACGACCTCGGTCTGCGTCATCGTCGTCGGATCGACGACGGCGGTCGACGTCCGGGACTCGCCGCCGATGTGGATGAAGTCGTTCAGGATGTTCTCTCGCTGCAGGCCCTCGACGATGAGCTGCCCCGCGCGGCCTCCGACCAGCCCGGTGATCACCACCGGCTCGCCGAGCGTCTTGAGCGCCCGGGCGATGTTGACCCCCTTGCCGCCCGGGAGCGTGAGACTCTCGCTGGCACGATGACGGAAGCCTGTCTGGAAGTTGGGGACGGTGAGCGTCTTGTCGACGGCAGCGTTGGGCGTGACGGTGATGATCACGGTGCCCTCCAGTGAGCCTGCGCACAGAAGCCGGCGCGCAGATCGCGCCGGCCTTCAGGCGGCGCCAGTATACCACCGCGCCCGCCTTGACACTGTCAGGGCGCGGCGGTACGTTCTGTGAGCGTCAACCAGGCGCAGTTCCTCGTTAGGTGAGGCTCCGGCACACATAGAGGCCGTTGCGCGGAAACGTCCAGAGACGCCAACGCGTAGGACAGGCACTACCGGCTCAAGGTTTTGCCCGAAACGGCTGAGGCCCTGACCTCTACGGTGTGTTGTGCTAAAGCTGGGACGAGTGAGGATCGCCCCTCCATGTGCGCGTCCGGAGCCTCCCGGCAGGGAGGCTTTTGTATGCCCAGTGACCCGGGGTCACGCGAAGGAGGTGAGGCCTGTGTTCTACCTGAGCAAGCTGCTCGGCAGTCCCGTCAGGGACGTCGAGAACAAGTCCGCCGGGACGCTCCACGACCTGGTGGTCAGCACCAGACAGGCCTACCCCGTGGTCACGGCCGTCAGCGTCAAGCGCCGCGGCAAGGTCGTGTACGCCTCGTGGGAGACGGTCACCAGCTTCGAGGAGTCGGGGACGCTCCTGCACACCCCGGCGTCGGAGCTCGCCGAGCGTGAGCTCGCCCCGGGCGAGCTGCATCTCTCGGCCACCTTCCTCGACAAGCAGCTGGTCGACACGGAGGGGCGCAAGGTCATCCGTGTCAACGACATCCAGCTCGTCCGCAACGGTCCCGTCGTGCAGGTGGCCGCGGTCGACGTCAGCAGCAACGCGATCCTCCGCCGTGTCGGCCTCGCCAAGGTCGGGGACCGCCTCACCAAGAGTCGCCAGCGTCCCAAGCCGCACCTGATCGACTGGAAGGACGTCGACATCGAGCAGACCGACGAGGCCGCCGTCCGCCTCGCCGTGCCCCAGACGAAGCTCGAGCTCCTCCACCCGGCCGACATCGCCGACCTCGTGCACGAGCTGTCGCCCGAGGAGCGGGCCGCAGTGTTCGACGCCCTCGAGGACGAACTGGCCGCCGACACGTTCGAGGAGCTGCATCCCTCGTACCAGGCGTCCCTGCTGCTCGACCTGCCGGACGAGAAGGCCAGCGAGATCCTCAACGAGATGTCGCCGGACGACGCCGCCGACCTGCTGGCCGACCTGCCGGACGACAGGCGTCAGCGCTTCATCGCCATGATGGAGAAGGACGACGCCGAGGACATGCGCGAGCTGCTCAGCTACCCGGAGCACTCGGCCGGCGGCATCATGACCACGGACTACGTGTGGGCGCGCCTGGACGACACGGCCGAGCGCGCCATCGAGCGCCTGCGGGAGCAGGAGGATGGCGCGGAGACCGTCTACTACATCTACGTCACCGACCGCTCCGACCACCTGCGCGGCGTGTTCTCGCTGCGCGACCTCCTCATGACGCCGCCGGACAGGAAGGTCCGCGACTTCATGACTGAGAACCCCGTGAGCGTGCGCACGGACGCGACCGAAGAAGAGATCACCAACGTGATCGCCAAGTACAACCTCCTCGCCCTCCCCGTGGTGGACGAGGAGGACGTGCTGCACGGCATCATCACCATCGACGACGCCATCGACCTGGTGCTCCCGCTCGCGTGGAAGAAGCGCCTGCCGAGGATCTTCCATTGAGGAGGCCCCGATGGCGCAGACTCCCCGCCGTGTAGGCAGCCTGCGGCTCGCCGGCCGGGTCGGCCGCACCCGGCTGCTCCTCATCCTGGCCATGGTGGGGCCGGGGTTCATCGCCGCCAACGCCGGCAACGACGCCGGCGGCATCACCACCTGGTCGGTGATCGGCTCGCGCTACGGCTACAGCATGATCTGGCTGCTGGTGGTGATCACGCCCGTGCTCGCGATCGTACAGGAGATGAACGCCCGCGTCGGCGTCGTGACGGGACGCGGGCTGGCCGGACTGATCCGCGAGAACTTCAGCCTGCGGATCACGGCCCTCGCGATCCTCGCCACGGTGGTGGCCAACTTCGGTACCACCGTGGCCGAGTTCTCCGGCGTCGCCGCCGCGAGCGGCCTGTTCCACGTGCCCAAGTACGTGGCGGTGCCGGTCGTCGCGGTGGCCGTGTGGCTGCTGGTCACGCGCGGCTCGTACCGCAGGGTGGAGCGCGTGTTGCTGGTCCTGGGGTTCGTGCTCCTCGCCTACGTGGTCTCGGGGATCCTGGCGGGGCCGGACTGGGGCGCCGCCCTGGGCGGCGCCACTCACCCGGCCATCCAGTGGGACAGCCTGTGGATCTTCACGGCGATCGCGGCCGTCGGCACCACGCTCACCCCTTGGGGGCAGTTCTTCATCCAGGCGGCCGTCGTGGACAAGAACGTGCCGTGGAACCAGTTCGCCTACACGAAGTACGAGATCTACGCCGGTTCGGTCTTCATGACGACGATCGACTTCTTCATCGTCGTCGCCTGCGCCGCGACGCTCTTCCCCGAGGGGACCGTCGTGCAGTCGGCCGAGGAGGCCGCCATGGCACTGGTGCCGTTCCTCGGCGACGCAGCCCGGTACCTCTTCGGCGTCGGGCTGCTCAGCGTGTCCGTCCTCGCCGCCGGGGTGCTGCCGCTGGCGACCGCCTACGTCGTCTGCGAGGCCTTCGGCTTCGAGAGCGGCCTCAACAACTCGTTCCGCGAGGCCCCCGTGTTCAACGGCATCATCACTGTCCTCACCTTCGTGCCGGCCGCCGTCGCCGTCATCCCCGGCCTGCCGCTGGTGACCGTCATCCTCGTCGCCCAGTCGCTCAACGGCGTCCTGCTGCCGGTGATCCTCGTCTTCACGCTGCTGATGATCAACGACCCGAGGGTGATGGGAGAGCACGTCAACGGGCGTGTGCGCAACGTGATCGCCTGGGGGTTCACGGCCACGCTGATCGGCATGACGGCGGTGCTGCTGCTCTCGCCGCTCTTCGGCTGAGAGCCCCGGGCCGGTCCTTCGGGCCGGGGCCTTCAGCCGCCCTCGTACCGCTCCGGCGCGCGCGGCTCGATGTGCACGAGGACGTCCGTGTTGGGGAGGCACGTCCTGATGTCCTCCTCGATGTGCTCGGCCACTTCGTGCGCCTCGCCCACCGTGAGTCCCTCGTCCACCACCACGTGCAGGTCGACGTGACGCCGGCTGCCGGCGCGACGGGCGCGGAGCTTGTGGTAGCCGGCGATGATGTCGCCCCGGTGCTCGGAGACGCAGCTGCGGATCTCGGCCAGTTCACGCTCGGGCAGCGTCTCGTCGAGCAGCACGCGGGTGGACTGCACCACCAGCCGATAACCGGTCTTGATGATGAGCACCGCCACGGCGATGGCTATGAGGGGGTCGAAGTAGGCCCACCCCGTCACCTCGACGAGCACCAGACCGCCGGCCACGCCGAACGACGTGTACACGTCGGTGAGCAGGTGGGCGGCGTCCGCCTCGAGCGCCGCCGACTCGGTCCGCCTCGCCACCGGATAGAGGATCCTGGTCGAGACGACGAGGTTCACCACGCCCGAGACCAGCATGACGGCGATGCCGAGCCACACGAAGTCGATCGTCGGGCCCTCGACGATCTTCATCACGCCCTCGAAGACGATGACCCCGGCGGCGGCGATGATCAGCATCGCCTCGACGGCGCCGCTCACGTTCTCCACCTTCTCGTGGCCGTAGTGATGACGCTCGTCGGGCGGCTGCGCCGCCTGGCGTACCGACCAGAACGCGATGAGCGCCGCCACGAGGTCGGAGCCGGAGTGCAGCGCCTCGGAGACGATGGCGATCGATCCGGAGAGGATGCCGACGACCAGCTTCAGCGCGATGAGCATCGCGTTGGACGCGATCGAGACCGCCGCCGTCCGGGCCTTGAGCCGATGGTCGAGCCGCGCGTCGACCGGGGCGCCCGAGCCGGGCCGTCCGGCGGGCTGGTCGGCCCCGGGACCCCCGGGGTCAGGGCGTCCGGGCGCAGCCGCAGCGGGCGCGGCCTCCGGATCAGGCCTCGCGTCGTCCCTGTCCATCCAGCAGTCCTTCCCGCTGCAGGATCTCGATGAGGGCCCGGCCGGCCAGGGCGCGATGGCTGGCCCGATCCTTGGCCTCCTGCGGCCACTCCGCCACGGTCAGACTTGACCCGTCCGGCACGAAGACGGGGTCGTAGCCGAACCCGCCCTCGCCCCGCGGGGCCTCGGCGATGGCGCCCCACCAGTGCCCCGCCGCGGCGCACCTCGACAGGTCGGGCGCGACGCCCACGACCGAGCAGACGAAGCGGGCGCGACGGGCGAGCGGGCCGGCAAGGCCGCTCATCTCGCCCAGCAGGCGCTCGTAGTTCGCCCTGTCGGCGCCGGGCCCGTCCACGCCCCCATAGCGGGCGCTGGTGACGCCCGGCGCCCACCCCAGCGCCTCGACCTCGAGGCCGGAATCGTCGGCGAGGAAGAGGACCTTCTCGTCCGGCGCAAGGCCGAGCCCTGCGAGGAGCGCGGGGTCGTCCGCGGCCGCCCGCGCCAGTGCCTCCGCCTTGCCCAGCGCGTTGGCGGCGAACGACTCCTCGCCCTCGGGCGGCAGCTCCACGCCCGCCGGCATGGCGTCGACCCGGCACGGCGCCAGGATGGCCGCGAACTCGTCCACCTTGTGGCGGTTGCCCGTGGCGAGGACGAAGCGGATCACGCCGCCCTCTCGCCGCTCCCGCCGCGGCGTCACGCCTGCTCCAGCACGGCGCAGGCGGCCGCCTGCGCCGACGCCAGCGTGGCGGCGCCTGCGGCGGCGAGGTCGAGCATCTGCTCGAGTGCCTGCCGCGAGAACGGCTCGCCCTCCGCGGTGGACTGCACCTCCACGAGGCGGCCGTCGCCGGTGATCACCGCGTTGAGGTCGACCTCGGCCGCCGAATCCTCCTCATAGTCGAGGTCGAGGCGCGCCTCGCCCTCGACGATGCCCGCGGACACGGCGGCCACCGAGTCGAACAGCGGCACCTCCCGCAGCCCGAGCAGCTCCTTGAGCTTGAGCGCCACCTGGTACACGGCGACGTAGGCTCCCGTGATGCTCGCCGTGCGCGTGCCGCCGTCGGCCTGGAGCACGTCACAGTCGACGGCGATGGTGCGTTCGCCGATGATCCCGAGGTCGACCACGCTGCGGAGGCTGCGGCCGATGAGACGCTGGATCTCCATGGTCCGGCCGCTCTGCTTGCCGCGCACCGCCTCGCGGGCCGTCCGCGTCGGCGTGGCGCCGGGGAGCATGCTGTACTCGGCCGTGAGCCAGCCGCGGCCCGAGCCTCGCAGCCAGCCCGGCACGCCGTCGCTGAGCGAGGCGGTGCAGAAGACGTGCGTGTCGCCCAGCTCGATGCGGGCGGATCCGGCGGCGAACTTGGCGACCGCCGGCGTGATGGTCACCGGCCGGAGCTGGTCGTGCGTGCGTCCGTTTCTCAAGGTCGTCCTCCTCGGCGGCGGGAGAGGTCAGCCCACCGGTCGTGTCAGTCCGAACAGCTCGCGGTTGCGGCGCACCACGAACAGCAGCGCGAGGCCGAGCGTGAACAGCACCGTCGCCTCCCCGATACCTACCCATACGACGCTCGCCCAGTACGGCAGGTGGAGGACGAGCGCGAGCATCGCGGCGACGCCGAAGGCGTTGACCACCACCGGCACGACGAGCGCGACGACCCGCGGCCCCGTCAGATACATGATGCCGCAGGCCGTCAGGGTGAGCAGGGGGCCGACGAGACTGTCCACCGGCATCATCGGACTGCCGAGGTTGCCGATGGCCGTGCCCACGGTGAGGCCGACGACGGCGGCAGGGTCGAAGCAGGCGAACACGGTGAGCGCCTCCGCCACACGGAACTGCACCTGCCCGTAGGCCAGGGCGTTGAGGCCGGGGGCGAGCGTGAGCGCGGCGTAAAGGGCCGCGTAGACTGCCGCCCTCACGAGGAGGCGGCTGCTCATGGGCGGACGAGGTCGCCGAGCCGCTCGAGCGGCAGCGCCCGCACGCGCGTGAGCGGCATCTGCAGGAACCGGGCGCCGGTCGAGCGGAAGCGGTCGACGTCGCCGGTGGTGTAGAAGCGGTACGAGCCCACGTCCTCGCCCGGGCGCTCGAGGCCCTGCCGCGTCAGCATGGCCTCGACCTCCCGGGCGATCTCGGCCGCCGGGTTGATGAGCGTGACGTCCCTCCCCAGGAAGCGCTGCAGCATGGGCCCGATGAGCGGGTAGTGCGTGCAGCCCATGATCACCACATCGGGACGCCGTGCCTTGAGAGGCTCGGTGAAGCCGCGGACGGCGTCGGCCAGCTCCTGGCTGGCCACGTCGCCTGCTTCGATGTAGTCGACGAGGCCGGGGCAGGCCTGCTGGATGACCTCCGCCCCGCTGTCCAGGGCGTGGATGGCCCGCGGGTACGCCCCGCTCGCGACCGTCGCCTCGGTCGCCAGCACCCCGATCCTGCGGTACCGCGAGGTCTCCACGGCCGCTCGCGCCCCCGGGATGACCACGCCGATGATCGGCGTCTCGAACTCCTCCTGCAGCACGGGGAGCGCAGCGGAGGTCGCCGAGTAGCAGGCCACCACGATGAGCTTGCACGGCACCGATTCGAGAAAGGCCGAGATCTGCCGCGAGTAGAGCTGCAGTTCCTCGCGGCTCTTCTCCCCGTAGGGGAAGCGGGACGTGTCTCCCACGTACGCGAAGTGCTCGCCCGGCAGCTGCACGAGACACTCGTGCAGGACCGTGAGCCCCCCCATGCCGCTGTCGAACATCCCGATGGGCAGGGCGGCGAGCTCGAGCAGGTTGTCGGCGGGAGAAGTGGCCATGTCGGGGCGCGGTGGGGCGTCCCGCTAGTATCCCGCACCGCGCTCGGCACTGTCCAGACGGCCGGCGGGCTCCGCAAGGCGCCCGCCGGCGACAGGGGACCGCGCTCCGCCGCAGGGCGGCGCGGGCGCACGTCCGTCGCCGCACGCTCAAGCCGTCGCCGTGTCCGTCCGATAGCAGCAGTGAGAAGGACGTGAGCGTCGACGGAGGCGGGACGTGAGCCGCGAGGACTACAGGATCGAGCTGTTCGTCTTCCCCGACGGGAGCGAGGTCGAGATGATCGTGTTCGACCGGCCCGCCCGCACTGCGTCAGCGCGCAGCGCCTCCGGCCGCACCGGGGCGTCGAGGCAGACGAAAGTCGCGCCGCCCCCGTGCCGCGTCCAGGCCCCGCCGCCGTCCGAGGACCCTGACGCCGGACGCTGCCCGGCCTGCGGCAGCGCCCTCGTGTACCCGGTGGACTGGGAACGGTCCGGGCCGGCCGCCTGGAGCCTCCTCCTGCGCTGCCCGGACTGCGAGACCCGGCGCACGGTGACGCTCGGCCGAGAGTCCGTCGAGCACCTGAACAGGGAGCTCTACCGGAGCGCCCAGGCGCTGGCCCGCGAGGCCGACCGCGTGGCGCGCCGCAACTTCGAGGACGACGTGGACCGGATCGTCGCCGCGCTTCGGGCCGACCTCATCCTGCCGATGGACTTCTGACACCCGAGCCGGACGCGGGCTCGGCCCCCGCCCCGCGTCCGGCGCTGTTGGCCAGCCACACGCCGGCCACGACCACGACGGCCGCCACCCCCTGGGCGGCCGTCAATCGTTCTCCCAGCACCAGGTACGCGCTCGCCACGGCGGCCACCGGCGTGAGGTTGATGAACACGCTCACGCGGCTCGCCGGCAGGAACCGGAACGCGTAGTTGAGCAGTAGATAGGCGAGGATCGAGCAGAGGATCGTGAGGAAGAGGATGCCGCCGGCCGCCGGTACCGTGGGCCGGCGGACCCCCGCGACCAGGGCCTCGACCAGCGCCAGCGGCGCCATGAAGAGGGCGCCGAAGAGGTTCTGCCAGGCGGTGACGAAGAGCGCCGAGCGACTCACCAGCAGCCGTCGCGCAAGGATGCTGTAGACACCCGCCGAGGCGGAGGCGGCCAGCACGAGCAGGTTGCCGACCAGGGACCCTCCCGTGGCGTCGCCGGCCGCCGCCACCAGCGCGACGATGCCGACGAACGAGAGCAGGATGCCGGCCCACTGGCGGCCCGAAGGCCGCTCGGCCGGCAGGAACGCCCCGATGAGGGCGACGAAGATCGGGATCGTCGCGATCAGGATCGCGGCCTCCGAGGCGCTCGTCCGCGCGATCCCCAGGTTCTCGAAGCTGAAGTAGACGGTGAGGGAGACGAAGCCGACGAGCGCGAGCCGGGCCAGCTCCACGCGGGTCACCGGCTCGCGCACCGGCCGCAGGCGCCAGACCACCCACAGGATGGCGCCGGCGAGCGCGAACCGGAGCAGCGCGATCAGCAGCGGCTCGAAGCCCTGCAGCGCCGTCTTGGTGGCCACGAACGACAGGGCGAAGGCGACCGTCATGCCGACGGCGGCAGCGTAGGCGGACGACGGCGGGCGCTGGTCCATCGGGGAAGCCTACAGCACGGGTGGCGAGGAGCCGGTGAGAACGGGTGGTGCCCCCGGAAGGATTCGAACCTTCGACCTCGCGCTCCGGAGGCGCGCGCTCTGATCCCCTGAGCTACGAGGGCACGGATGCGCATTCTAGCACGGCGGACGCGCAGAACCCCGCGGGCCGGCGTCCGCAGCAGGGCCGGCCGGGCGGCCCGGTGCCGGACCGGCGCCTACGCGAGCGCCTGGATGGCCTCGGCCAGCTGCACGTCGCGCTCGGTCACGCCTCCGGCATCGTGGCTGCTGAGGCGGAGCGTCACCTTGTTGTAGCGGATGTCGATGTCGGGATGGTGCCGCCGCTCTTCGGCGATCGCGGCGAGTCGGTCGACGAAGTCCACCGCCCGGACGAAGTCCGAGAACCGGAACGTGCGCACGAGGACCCCGTCCTGGAACTCCCACCCGTCGAGGTCCGCGAGCGCGGCCGCGATCTGCTGATGATCGAGCGTGTCCATGACGCCTCCCGGGTCGCCGGCCGGCGCCACGGGGCGGCGCCGGCCCTTAGCGCCTGTCTTCCCTGCGCCCGCGAAGCGCACGCTCCACGTCCCGCTGCGCATCGCGCCTCGCCATGTCGTGGCGCTTGTCGTAGAGCTTCTTGCCGCGCGCCAGGCCGATCTCCACCTTGGCGCGCCCGTCCTTGAGGTACACCTTGGTGGGGACGACGGTGTACCCGCGCTCCCGGACCTTGCCGGCGATGCGGTCGATCTCCGCGCGGTGCAGCAGCAGCTTGCGCCGCCGCAGCGGATCGTGGTTCCAGATGTTGCCCTGCTCATAGGGGCTGATGTGGGCGCCGACGAGGAACAGCTCCGGCGTCGCCGCGCTGCCCGCGACCTCCACGTAGCTGTCGCGCAGGTTGATGCGGCCCGCGCGCAGCGACTTGACCTCCGTCCCGGCGAGTGCGATGCCGGCCTCGAAGGTATCGTCGATGAAGTAGTCGTGGCGCGCCTTGCGGTTCTCGGCCACGCGCTTGATCCCGGTCTCCCTCGGCATGACAGGTAGCGTACCCCATCACGTCGTCGCCGCGCTCAGCGGTTCTTGCGGTACGTCTCGCGACCGGGGGCACGGCGGCGGGGCGGGCGAGAGCCCGTGGTCCGCCGCGCGGGACGGCGATTGGGTCGCGTCGTCGGGCGACCCGACGGCGGCAGTGCTGGAGCCAGGTCGACCTTGCCGCTGAGGCGGTCGACGCGCTCGACCCTGACCTCGATCGGGTCGCCGAGACGGTAGCGGGTCCCCGTCGCCTCACCGACCAGCGCCGTCTCGTGCTCGCTGACCTCGAATCGCTCGCCGCCCAGCCGCCGCGACGAGAGGAAGCCCTCGAACACCTCGCCGAAGCGGATGAAGAGGCCGCCGCCCACGAGCCCGACGATCTCGCCCGGGAACGTCTGCTCCCAGCCCTCCGCCTCGAGGCGCCGGTCCAGCAGGAAGCAGAGGGCGACGTCGTCGCCGGTGAGTTCGATCCGGCTGAACTCGCGCTCGCGGGTGGAGCAGTCGTCGGCGGCGGCTGACAGCTCGGCGTCGCCGAGCTCGGAGCCGCCCTCACCCAGGTGGTACAGCAGGGCCCGGTGCGTGACGAGATCGGGGTAGCGGCGGATGGGCGACGTGAAGTGCAGGTAGGCGGGGCTGGCGAGGCCGAAGTGACCCAGGTTGACGGGCGCGTAGCGCGCCTGCTTGAGGGAGCGGAGGATGAGCGTGGACCAGGCGAGCAGCCCGCGGCGCTCGCGAGCGCTCGTCTCGACGACGAGGCGGCTGAGGCGGCCGTACGCCTCCTGGAGCTGGGCCGCCGTCACCGCCTGGCCGGCGGGGAACGGCGGCGTCGGGACGCCCAGCTCCTCGAGCTGGTCGAGCAGCTCGCGCGTGCTCGCCGGCTGGGGAGGCTCGTGCACCCGGTACAGCGTGTGCGCCTTCTTGCGGAGCAGGTACTCGGCCACCGCCTCGTTGGCGGCGAGCATGAACTCCTCGACGAGGGCGTGCGACGGCGTCTCGGGGCGCGCGGCCGCTCCGCTGAGCGCTCCGGCGTGATCGAACGCGTACTCCGGCTCGAAAGAGCCGATGGTGAGCGCACCGCGGGCCAGTCGCCGGCGGCGCAGCACCCCGGCGAGCTCGGCGGCCAGCAGCAGCTGGGCGCGCAGCTCCTCGTCCGCCTCCACGGTCGCGTCCGGCACGTCGCGCGGCGGCTCGGGCCTGGCGGCGACCAGCTGCGCGCCGGGCAGGGCGGCGACCGCCGCCTTGGGGTCGGCGAGGGGCACCAGAGCCGCCGCCGCGCCTGCAGGGTCGGCGGTCCCCTCGCCGGCCGCCACCCCGGCCGGGCCGATGACGGTGTCGGCGAAGCCGTACGTGAGACGGTGGTCGCTGCTGATGAGGGAGCGATAGTACTGCGTGCCAGTCCGTCGTCCCTCCGCGTCGAACGTGAACTCCACGGTGACGCACTTGCGCGGGCGCCGGGGCACGAGGCTGCAGAGATCACTGCTGAGCGCCGCCGGCAGCATCGGCTCGGCGAAGAGAGGCAAGTAGAGGCTCGACGTGCGGCGCCTGGCCTCCCGCTCGATCTCGCCGTCGTCGTCGACGAAGTACGAGACGTCGGCGATGTGCACGTGGGCACGATAGCCGCGACCCTCGCGCGCGACCGAGATGGCGTCGTCGAAGTCGCGTGCCGTGTCCGGGTCGATGGTGAACGTGGGCAGCGCCGTGAGGTCGCGGCGGCCGGCGTCGGGGCGCTGGGCGCGCCCCCTGACGGCCTCCGCCTCGTCCAGCACGGCGTCGGAGAAGCCCTGGCGGACCCCTCTGGCGTGGAGCAGGGCGCGGAGGACGGCCGCGACGTCGTCCGCGCCGCCGAGCGTCTCGACGATCCGGCGTCGGTCGCCGTGCGTCGGCACGGCGAGCACGAGGTCGTCGAGCTTCGGCGGCAGCCCGCCCTTGGCGACGAGGTACGAGCGCACGTCGGCGAAGAGCGGCTCGAGCGCCCAGAACTTGCCCCAGCGCGTGACCCGGTACGGGAGAGGGCGGGCGCGATCCTGGGGTTCCTGCACGGGCGTCGCGCCGCCGCCCGGCCCGCCGCCGCGGCGTCCGCCGCCGGCCGCGCGGCCCCCTCCCCCGCTCGCTCTTCCGCCGGGTGCGTCCCGCCGCCGCGAGGGACTCACGGGCTACTTCTCCTGGCGGGCGATGTAGCGGAGCGCCGCCTGCAGCGCTTCGTCCGGCTTGGTCTTGGGCTTGTCCGGCGCGACGATGTCCGGCGCGATGCCCTTCTTGTTGATGTTGGTGCCGTTGGGCGTGAGGTACACGGCCGTCGTGAGCTTGAGCGCGGCGCCGTTGCCGAGGTCGACGATGCTCTGGACGAGCCCTTTGCCGAAGGTCCTGGTCCCGACGACGGTGGCGCGGCCGTGGTCCTTGAGCGCCCCCGTCACGATCTCCGAGGCGCTGGCGGAGTAGCGGTTGACGAGCACGACCATGGGCTTCTTGGTCGCCACGGGTCCTGTCGCCTCGAGCTCCTCCTTGGGGGAGTGCAGGCCGGCGGTGCTGGTGACGAGGCCGGCCTGGAACACGTTGGTGACGTCGACGGCCTGCGTGAGCAGCCCTCCGCCGTTGTACCTGAGGTCGAGGATGAACCACTGCGCGCCCTTCGCGGTGAGCTCCTCGACGTCCTCGCGCACGTCGCGACCCGCGAACCCGCCGAACTCGTACAGCTGGACGTAGCCGACCTTGGTGCCCTTGTCGTTGATGATGCGGCTGTCCGTCTCGGGGATCTCGATCGTCTTGCGGACGACCTTGACCTCCTTGGCCTGACCCCCGCCCTTGGGACGCACCGTGAGCGTGACGCTCGTCCCCTCCTTGCCCTTGATGCGGCTGATGCTCGCCTCGATGGACGTGGTCCTGGTGGACTTGCCGTCCACCGCCTGGATGACGTCGCCGGGGACGAGGCCTGCGGCCTTCGCCGGCGACCCCTCGAACACCGCCGTGATCACGAGCCCGTCCTTGGTCTTCTGCAGAGAGGCCCCGATGCCGGAGTAGGACCCGCGCTCCTTCTCCTCGAACTCCCTCACCTCTTTGGGCGTGAGGTACACCGTGTACGGGTCGTCGAGCGACTCGAGCATGCCGTTGATGCCCGCCTGAGAGAGCTTGTCGACGTCGACGGGCTTGTAGTACCGGCCCTGCAGCTCCTCGATGATCTTCTGCTGCAGCCTGCCCGCCTCGCGCGCCGACGTCTGCTGGGTGGGACTGAGGCGCACCGTGTTCTCGCCGTGCAGGAACCAGCCGGCGAAGTACCCGCCGAGGAACCCGAGCGAGACCAGAAGGACGACGATGAGGAGGCGTAGGGCGCGCATGGGTCAGTCGATGGTAGTCGGTGGCGGAAGAGGCGGCAAACGAACGTCCGCCACCGCCCGCGGCCTCAGAGGTACCCCATCGGGTCGACCGGGTTGCCGTTGACGCGCACCTCGAAGTGCAGGTGCGGGCCCGTGCTGAGACCGGTGGAGCCGACGTAGCCGACGACCTGGCCGCGAGAGACCCGGGCCCCGTTGCCGGCGGCGAGGCTCGACTGGTGCGCGTACAGCGTCGAGAGCCCGTCGCCGTGGTCGACGATGATGACGTTGCCGTAGCCGCCCATCCAGGACGCGTAGATCACGGTGCCCGCCGCAGACGACCGGATGGGTACGCCGTACCCCACGGCGATGTCGATGCCGCTGTGGAACCTTCGGTAGCCGAGGATGGGATGCATGCGCCAGCCGAACGGCGAGACCACGGAGCCGCTGACAGGCCAGCTCAGACTGCCGTTGCCGGAGCCCGTGCTGCCGCTCGAGCCGACGACCCCGCTGAGCGCCCGGCTCTCGGCGAGCAGCTGGTCCTCCTGCCGCTCGAGCTCGGCGAGGTCCCGGCTCACGCTCTTCATCGCCGCGCGCTTCTCCTGCCGCACGGCGAGTGCCGCCGCCTGGCTCTCCGCCTGGGCGGCGCGGAGGGCGGCGAGCTCGTCGCTCTTCTCCTGCAGCACGTGGACGGCCTCGGCCACCTCGCGCTCGCGCTCGGCGATCGCGTCCTTCTCCGCATCCACCTCATCGCGGATCGCCTCCAGGCCCCCGACCAGCTTGTCGTTGCCGCTCAGCAGCTCGTGGATGACGGTCACGCGGCTGATGAGGTCCTCGAAGCTGCTCGAGGCGAGCAGCACGTCGACGTAGTCGAGGTCGTCGCTCTTGTAACTGAGGACGGCGCGCTCGGCGAAGTTCTTCTGTTCGAGCTCGAGCTCGGCCTGGGCCTCCGCGAGCTCGAGCTTCTTGAGCCGCAGCTCGTCGCGCAGCACCTCGAGCTTGTCGCGCGTGACGGAGAGCCTCTCCTCGACGGCCTCTATGCGGCCGCCGAGACTCTCCAGCTTCTTCTGGATGGCGGCCAGCCTGCCGTCGAGGTTGCTGATCTGCTCGCCGAGCGACTCTTTCTTCTTCTCGGCGTCGGCGATCTTCTCGCGCGCCGCCTCGAGCTTGCGCTGGATCTCGGCGGCCGTGTCCGCGCCGGCGTCCGCCGCGACCGCCCCCACGAGGGCGAGCGCGACCACGGCGAGAGCGAGGATGGCGATGGACCTGCGCAGACTGGTCATGGTATTGAGTAGAGTTCGGCGGCCGAGGCCGGCGTCCTGTGCCGTCCCCGGCCGCCGCTCATCCGCGGCGCGCCGCAGCGCGCCTCACGTCTTGAGGTACCGCCGCAGCGCCACCATGCTGCCCAGAGCGCCGAGCACGGCCCCGAGGACGGCGAGCGTGGGCATGAGGCCTGCCGGCCAGGAGCCGCTCTGCCAACACATGCTGAAGATCCGCACGTTGAGGAAGTCGATGTCGCTGCTCTTCAGCCAGTTGGCCAGGGCCCAGTTGGCGAGCCAGACGAAGCCGGCGGCGATGACCGCGCCGATGAGGCCGGTGATGAATCCCTCCAGCACGAACGGCCAGCGGATGAACCAGTTGGTGGCGCCCACAAGCCGCATGATCTCGACCTCGCGGCGACGGGCGAAGATGCTGAGCCGCACCGTCGTGCTGATGAGCAGCACCGCGGCGAGCGCGAAGACGCCGGTCGCCACCCACATGCCGATGCCGATGAGGTTGATGGTGCTGAGCATCTTGCGCACGGTCTCGCGCGCGTACTTGACCCCGTTGTGGGTGCCGGGGTCGTTGTCCACCGCGGGGTCGTCGAAGAACTTGCGCGCCACCATGTCCACCTGGTTGGCGTCCTTGACCTGGATCTCGTAGCTGGCCGGCAGCGGGTTGATGGGCAGGTTCTGGACGATCCGTTCGCCGAACCGCTTGCGGAACCGCTCGAGCGCCTCGTCCTTGCTGATGTACTCGAAGGACTTGATCTCGGGGATCGAGCGGATCTTCTGCTCGAGCGCGGCCTTCTCCGCGTCGGTGGCCTCGTCCTTGATGAAGACCTCGATGAGGACGCGGTTCTTGAGGCTCGTGGCGCCCTGGTTGAGGTTGTCACGGGTGACCAGCACGGCGCCGAGGATGGCCGTGCTGATGAACACGGTGATGACGGCCGCCATGGCCATGACCCAGTTGCGGCGCATGGAGCCGAGGGCCTCGCTGAGGAAGAAGCCGAGCCTCACGTGAGCACCCCCTCGGCCTCGACGTCCGCGACCTGGTCGTAGCCGCCGCGGCGCTCGTCGCGGACGAGGCGCCCGGCGTCGAGCTGCAGCACGCGGCGGCGCATGCGGTTGACCATGTCGCGGTCGTGCGTGGCCACGACCACGGTGGTCCCCGTCCGGTTGATGCGCACGAGCAGCTGCATGATGCCGACCGCGGTCTCGGGGTCGATGTTGCCGGTTGGCTCGTCGGCGAGCAGCAGCGGCGGGTGATTGACGAAGGCGCGCGCCACGCTGACTCGCTGCTGCTCCCCGCCGCTGATCTCGTGCGGGTAGCTGTTCGTCTTCTCCGTGAGGCCCACGAGGTTGAGGATCTCGGGCACCTTGCGGCGGATGCTGCGCCGCGGCTCGCCCACGACCTCGAGCGCGTACGCCACGTTGTCGTACACGGTCTTGTTGGGCAGCAGCTTGAAGTCCTGGAACACGCAGCCGATGTTGCGCCGCAGCAGCGGCACCTTGCTGTGCCGCAGGGTGCCGAGGTTGCGGCCGGCCACGAGGATGCGTCCCGAGTCGGGCACGATCTCCTTGAGTACCAGCTTGATGAGTGTGGACTTGCCCGAACCGGAGGCTCCGACCAGGAACACGAACTCACCCTTGCCGATGTGACAGGTGAAGTTCTGGAGGCCGACCACGTCCGGGTCGTAGACCTTGGTGACGTCTTCGAAGACGATCATGGGATACGTTCTCCCTTGTCAGCCGGCAGCGGCCAAGCAACGAGTATGAGGGTTCGCCCCAGCGTGCTCAACCCGGCTCCCGGTCCGTCCCGCGCATCCCTTCCCGCGTCCGCCCAGCAAAGAGGGGCCGCCGTGAGCTGAGAAGGACCAGTGGAGCGAGCCAAGGAGCACTGGTGTGCCGGCGACCCCCGGAGAGGGGTTCGGCGCCGGCACCGGGGTTCCTGCCGTTCGGCCCCGGAGGACTGTGCGCCCCCCGCCGCTTGTCACGTACGGACGAGCGCGTCCCGAACGTCGCACACCATAGGTCTACCAGCGCTCGTACCTGACGAGCTCCTCGAGCGGCCTCCGGTCGGTGTTCGCCGCGGGCTTGTCGGGATAGCCCAGCGGCGTGAGCGCGACGAGTTCCACGTCGTCCGGGAGCCCGAACACCTCGCGCGCCGCGTCCGGGTCGAACGCCGCGATCCAGCAGGTGCCGAGTCCGAGGGCCGTGGCCGCGAGCACGAAGTGGTCCATGGCGATGGTGGCGTCCACCTCGTCGTACGGCTTGTCGTCCATGCGCCGCCACGCCTCTTCGGTGACCGCGACGAAGCCGACCACCAGCGGCGCCTGGGTGAACCAGCGGCGCCCGTACACGCGGGCCAGCTCCTCCTCACGGCCGCGGGTGTGCACGACGAGCACACGGAACGGCTGTTTGTTGGCGGCCGTCGGTGCGCGCCGCGCCGCCTCCAGCACGCGGGCGAGCTTCTCGTCCTCCACCGGGTCCGGCCTGTACCCGCGCACGCTGTAGCGCTTCTCGATGACCTCGAACACGTCCACCGGCGTCTCCTCCCTCCCGAGTGTCGCCTCCATGGTATCGCGGCGGGCGCGACGGCGACGCGCGATAGGATGGCCGCGCACGTCGACGAAAGGACCCGGGTGTCGCGCAAAGGATGGCTGCTCTTCATCTCCCTGTGCGTGATCTGGGGCATCCCGTACCTGTTCATCCGCGTCGCGGTGCGCGAGTTGCCGCCGCCGGCGCTGGTGTTCCTGCGCACGACGCCGGCGGCGCTCCTGCTCCTGCCGTTCGCGCTGCGGCGCGGAGGACTGAGGAGCATCGCACGGAGCTGGCCCTGGGTGCTCCTCTACACCGCGGTCGAGCTCGCCGTCCCCTGGCTCCTGCTCTCGCACGCCGAGGAGCGCATCTCGAGTTCACTGGCGGGGCTGCTGATCGCCACGGTCCCGCTGATCGGGGCCGTGCTGTACCGCGCGTTCGGCTTGGCCGACCGCTTCCAGGCGCGCCGGCTCGCCGGGCTCTTCGCCGGGTTCGCCGGCGTCGTCGCCCTGGTCGGCCTGGACATCACGGGCAGCGACGCGCTCGGCATGGCCGAGGTCCTCGTCGTGGCTCTGTGCTACGCCTGCGGGCCGCTGGTGATCTCCCGCAGGCTGGACCACCTGCCCGCGATCGGCGTGATCGTCGCGTCTCTGCTGGTCACGTCCGTCCTCTACGCACCGGCGGGCGTGCTCACCATGCCGTCCTCGCTCTCCGCCGAGACCATCGCATCCATCGCCGTGCTCAGCGTGGTCTGCACGGCGATCGCGTTCCTGCTCTTCTTCGCCCTGATCAGGGAGGTGGGACCGGCCCGCTCCACGGTCGTCACCTACGTCAACCCGCTCGTCGCGGTCCTGCTCGGCGTCGCCCTGCTGGCGGAGCCCTTCACGCTCGGCATCGCCGTCGGCATGCCGCTGATCCTCGTGGGGTCCGTCCTCGCCACGTCGTCGCCCCTGAAGTCGCCCGGCGGCGAGGTCGCCGAGGACGGACTCGGCGCCGGTCCGACGGCGCCCTGAGCCGCCCGTCCGGCTCCTCCCGGCGGGCGGCGCTCAGGAGGCCGGACTCACCGGCCCCCCGACGGACCGGGCCACCCAGTCACGCGTCGGTTCGACGTTGTTGAAGGTGAAGAGATGGACGCCGCGGATGCCGGACCCGGGATCCGCGGCGTACCTCGCCACCTCGGTGGCGAGGCCCGTCGGGTCGTACCGCCGTGAACGGGCGAGCGTGACGATCTGACGCCCGTGCTTGCGGAGGTAGCTGAGCGACGCGCCGACACCCGCCTTGAGGGAGATCTCCGCCAGTCTGCGGCGGTCGACCACTCCCGGCAGTCCGACCACCACGGGCAACTGGATCCCCTGGTCGCGCAGCAGGCGCACCCAGCGCGCCACCGCGTCGGCGTCGAAGCAGAGTTGGGTCACCAGTTGCGTCGCGAACGGCTGCTTGCGGCGCAGCGCCTCGAGCAGCGCCTCGTCGGATATCAACGGATGGCCCTCGGGGTAGCCGCCGATGCCGACGTGCGCGAACGGGTGAGAGAGGCCGGCGAGCTCCTCGAGCAAGTCGCCGGCGTCGCGGTAGTCCCCCGCGGGGGGATCGGCGTCTCCGCCGATCACGAAGACCTCCCGGATGTCCGTCCCGTCCAGGCGCTGCAGCAGCCGCTCGAGGTGACCGCGACTCGACACCATCCGCGCCGCGAGGTGCGGCACCACGCGATAGCCGCGTGCCGCGAGCGCGACGCTCACGTCGAGCGTACGCTCGAGGCCGAGCGAGGGCGAGGCCGTCACGGTGACGGTAGCCCCGTACGGGAGGACGGCCACCTTCTGTTCGATCCCCTGGGCCGGTATCACCTCGTACCGGGGTCCCGTCAGGAGGAGGGACAACGCCGACTGGTCCGCGAACGCGGGCGCTCTGCCACGATCCATGGCCACCTCTCTCCGTAAAGGGGATTGATTTCGTCCCCTTTATACCCACTCGCGGGAAAAGCGGTGAGGTGATGCGCCGAAGGCGGGGCGTCAGGCGTCGGGGCGGGCGGACCGTGGGGCGGGCGGACCGTCAGGCGGCCCGCCCGCCCCAGCTCAGTTCCGGCGGCAGAGTTCCTCGTCGCAGCGCCGCAGCACGAACTCGCGGTACTTCTCCAGGTCGTGGTCCAGCTCGCGCTGGGCGCGCGCGAGATCGCTCTCCGGATCGACCGGGTCGCGCGGCGTGTACTCCAGCTCCACGCTCACCCTGGCACTGCCCTCCCCGAGTCCGGCGAACGTCACCCGGCCCTCGTCTGCGTCCAGCTCACTGAGCGACGAGCGCAGGTCTTCGTACCCTTCGGGAAAGCGGTCGTAGACGGACCGGCCGATGAACTCTCTCCACTCGCGGTCTGCGAACGAGACCGGGACGTCGGCCTCGATGGATCCTGTCAACACTGGCATGCGTACTCTCCTTGTGTCCGGGCCCTCGTAGGCGGGCCCGGCTTACCCGTCGTGTTCCCGGCCACCGGCGCGGGCTCACCTCTCCGGCGCTTGCCCCCGCAAGCGCCGGCGCACGCCGATGCGCTACGATGGCGGACGCCCAGACAGGCTGCGGAGGGACCGCGTGGACGAGAGAAGAGAGGCAGTGCTGCCCGGCATCACCGTCGCGGCGAGCCGCCGGGCCGTGCGCATCTCCAGCGAGGTCCCCCTGACGACGCTGAGTTCGGCCGTCGTCGGCGGCGGGCAGGCGGTCGTCCACGAGATCCTCAACCTGCACGTGGACGACAAGTACGACGGCGGGCGGCCCGACGAGGACCTCGCCGCGGCCGCGGCCGAGCTCGGAGTGGACGGCCCGTTCGTCGGCCTCATGACCGCGGCGTATACCGAGTTCGCGACCTGGGCGGTCGAGTCGGCCGGGGACCTCTCCGTGGCGGCCGTCGTCTCCGTCGGCCTCAGCAACAGCTCGTCGGCTGGGATCACGCCGCCGATCGGACACGAAGCGCCGGCGCCGGGCACCATCAACATCGTCCTCCTCGTGGACGGCGCCCTCACCTCATCCGCACTGGTCAACGCCGTCATCACCGCGACCGAGGCGAAGACCATGACGCTGGCGGAGTGGGACGTGCGTACCGCCGACGGCGAGGCCGCCAGCGGCACCTCGACGGACGCCGTGGTCATCGCGTGCACGGGCCGCGGCGAGGCGTGCGACTACGCGGGACCTGCCACACCGGTGGGCTGGCTCGCGGCACGCGCGGTGCGTGCGGCGATGACGCGCAGCTGCAGCGAGAAGGTGGAGCGCGACGTCGGCCGCCGCGGCTGGTGAGCCGGCGCGGCCGCCGCACGGCGCGCCGCGCTCAGCCGTCCGCCCGGAGCACCTCGTCGATCCACCCGATGCCGGCGATCGCCGCCGGGAACCCGCAGGTCGTGACGGCGAGCACGCCGACCTGCCGTATCTCGTCGGGAGAAGCGCCGGCCGCCAGCGCCTTGCGCGCGTTCGACTTGACCGCTCCCTCGGCGAGCGCCCCGACGGCGAGGCCGAGCTTGACGAGCCGCACGTCGCGCTCGCTGAGCGGCCCTGCCCCGTCGACTGCCTCGCCGAGCCGGTCCAGCGCGGCCGCCACGTTCGGGTAGTCCTCGCGGAACCCCAGGTACACGTCGGGCAGATGATCGTCGGCCATGGTATCCCTCCTCCTCAGTTCGCCGCACAGCAGGACTGCCGCGCCGCCTGATCCCCTCTCTCGAGCGGAAGAAGACGCCGCACCGCGCCGGTCAATGCGGCGAATCGATCGCCAGGTCGAGCACCGTGACGCGCGGCGTGGCGATGTGGCTCACCGCCCACTCCATCGCCATCTCGAGCTCGAGAGAGCCGGCGAACTCGCGCGCCGCTTCGAGGCTCTCCCACTCGAGCAGGACGATGACCGTGCCGGGGTCGTCGGCCACCTGGTACACCAGCGCCCCCGTGCACCCGAGCCGCGCCCGCCGCGCAGCGTCGCCCACGAAGACCTCCGTGAAGGCTTCGAAGTCCCCGACCCGGTGCTCGATGAGGACCCACGCCACGAGACCCTGCCTCTCCGTCGACGGCACCGACAGTGTATGCCCGCCGGGACGCCAACGAAGACCATGTGGCGCCGTTGGGCGCCGGGCGATCGCTCAGCCGAGGTCGCGCCGCCAGTCCCACTCCGGCGCGATGACGTCGGTGCCCTCCTGGTCCTCGATGGTGCGGCGCCAGCCCACGCGCCTGCCGACGCGGGCCCGCAGGCGCCAGCCTACGGACTTCTCCTCCGTCTCGATCGCCTCGCGGATCGCCGTGAGGCGGCCGTAGACCCGCGCCATCTCCTCGTCGTCCAGGTCGTAGTCGTCCACCATCTGCAGCACGACGTCGATGTTGGCGAGGAGATCCTGGCACAGGCCCCAGTCCCCGGCGCAGGTGTCGGCGATGTAGGGCACGCAGAGCGAGGTCTCGTCGTCGACCTGCCGCAGCGGCATGTCCTTGAGCAGGGCGATGACGTCGTGCACGTCCTTCTCGTTCATGCGGGCGATCTGCAGCTTGCCGATGAAGGCGTCCGCGGGGGAGATCGCGTAGTCGTCGACCAGGAGCCGCTCGCGGACGTCGAGGTCGTGATCCATGCGCATGACGTCCATGAACACGTCCACGTGGTCCACGGAGCCTGCGTCGGCGCCGTGGTCCGCGCCGATGCGGTAGGCGCCCCCGGCTCCCTCCAGGACGTCGGTCTTGACGTACTGGAGTTGGCCGGCGCCGGTCGCCTCGGTCACGGCGCGGTTCTCGGCGTAGCCGAGCCGCGTGAAGACCTCGTGCAGCTCGCGGCTCTGCACCGAGAGCCCGACGAGGTCGATGTCCGAGTACTCGCGGTCCATGAAGCCGAGGTCGGTGCAGTACCGGCGCACCGCGAGCCCGCCCATGAGGCGCACCTGCACGCCGTACCGTCGCGCCTCGTCGATGAGCGCCATGGCCTCAGTCATGTGGCGCTCCGCAGGCCGCTCCGGCGGCTCCTCCACGTCGGTGGCGGACTTGAGCGGCGCCGCCTTGGGCCTGGCCTCCGCAGTGAGGCGCAGGTCCTCCAGCGGGGCCTGGATGGCGTCGAGGATGGGGCGCGCGATGTAGGCGCGCGGCCAGCGGCGAGCGGCCAACTCCTCGAGCATGCCCCACTCCTGGAGCTCCTGCACCGCCTTGCGCGCCGTGGCGTTGCTGACGCCAAGCGCCTGCTGCGCCTCCGGGACGGTGACGAACGGCGTGCGGAACAGGTCGTCGACCAACCGCCTGGCGTGCCCGGAGACCTTCCATCGGTACTGCTCGCGCAAGGCGAGGAGCGCGTGCACCTGCTCGGCCGCGCGATCGGCCGTGTCACGGACAGCGTCGATGAAGAACAGGAGCCAGGGCTCCCACGCCCCGTGGGTGCGCACTGCCTGCAGCAGACCGTAGTACTCGTCCCTGTGAGCCTCGATGTACGCCGAGGGGTAGAGCAGCGGGTGCGAGAGGCGACTGCGAGCGATCAGGAAGAGCGGGATGAGCAGCCTGCCGAGGCGGCCGTTGCCCTCGAGGAACGGATGGATGGCTTCGAAGCGCTCGTGCATGAGCCCGCAGTGCACGAGCGGAGGGAGGCCGGTGCGCTCGCCGACGAACCTATCCCATTCGGCGAGCGCAGCGTGCATCTCCGGGACCGGCGGCGGCACGTAGACCGCCGTCTCGATGGTGGAGCCCGGCGGGCCGATCCAGTTCTGCCCGGTACGCAGTTCACCCGGCGTCCAGGCCGGGTCGCGGACGCCGCGCAGCAGCCGTTCGTGCAGCTCCAGCACCAGCTTGGTGCCGAACGGGATCTCGCTGAGCCGTTCGACTCCGTACTGGAGCGCAGCCGCATAGTTGCGCACCTCGCGCAGTTCCTCGCGGAGCTGCTGGTCGGGTGCGGCCGCCACTTCGTCGAAGAGGAGGTCGACGAGCGTGGCCGGCGTGCCCTCGATGCGTGAGGACAGCACGGCCTCCTGACGCAGAAAAGGCGCCACGAGGATGCGCGGATCGCGTCGCCCTCCGGCGAGGCCACTGAGCTCGCCGAGCGCCGCGTCCGCCGCGGAGAGGCGCTCGACGAACTCCGACGTGAAGGTGAGGGCAGGCGGCGGCGCCGGGACAAACGCCCAGAAGCCGCCGTCTGTCTGGATCAGGTGCCCGCTGGCTGTGGGGCGGATGTCCGAGGGATGCATGAGCCGTCCTTGTCGCGTGCCACGTCGACCGTGCCGGCACCGCTCCGAACGGGAGTGACGAGCCGCACACACACAGCACTGTCGCAAACGGCGGGCTGCCGCGCAAGCCCGTGCGGGGCGCTCTCACCCTCCGCGCCGGGCCACCCCGCACCGGTCCTGCACGCCCCGCCGCAGCAGCGCCTCACAGGCATCGGCGGGCATCGGCCGCGCGAGGAGGTATCCCTGCGCCTCGCCGCACTTGAGGCGGCGCAGGAACTCGAGCTGCTCCCGCGTCTCGACGCCCTCAGCTACGACGCCGACACCCACGGCCACGGCGAGGTCGATGACGGCCCGCACGATCGCGGCGCTGCTCTCGTTGTGCTCGATCTCGGAGACGAAGGAGCGGTCGATCTTGAGGCGGCTGATGGGCAGCTCGCGGAGCTGGCTGAGCGACGAGTAGCCGGTGCCGAAGTCGTCGAGCGTGACGGCGACGCCGACCGACCGGAGGCGCGCGAGCACCGCATCAGCCTCGCGCGCGTGCTGGAGCGTCGCCGTCTCCGTCACCTCGATGTCGAGAAGGGCGGCGTCGAGGCCGCTCTCGGCCAGCGCGGCCTCGATCTCAGTGGTCAGCGACGGGTCGAGGAACTGACGGGCCGAGACGTTGACGGCGAGACGCAGGCCGTCGCGGGAGAAGCACTGCCACTGTGCGACCTGCCGGGTCGCGGTCCTCAGCACCTGCCGGCCCAGCGGGACGATGAGGCCGGTCTCCTCCGCCAGTCGGATGAACTCCGTCGGGTCGACATGGCCGAGTCGCGGATGAGCCCAGCGCGCCAGGGCCTCCACGCCGACGATCCCGCTGCTCTGGAGGTCGAACTGGGGCTGGTAGTGGACGGTGAGCTGGTGGTCCTCGATCGCGGCGTGGAGCTCCGCCTCGAGCTGCAGGCGCGCCTCCGCCATGCTGCTCAGCGCCGCGTCGTAGAAGCGCAGTCCGCCGCCGCCCCCCTCCTTGGCCCGCCGCATGGCCGTATGGGCGTTCTCGAGAAGGCTTGACGGATCGACGCCGTCGACGGGGTACATCGCGAGCCCGATGCTGGCGGAGACGAGGACCCTGCTGTCGCCCAGCCGCCAGGGCTGGTTGATCGCCCCCAGGATGCGGCTCGCGGCGGCGACGACGTCCCGGGGGGAGGCGACGTCCGTGAACAGAAGGAGGAACTCGTCGGCGGCCGAGCGCGCCACGGAGTCGCTGTCGCGCATGAGGCCGGCGATCCGCTGGCCGACGCCCACCAGGAGCTCGTCACCGCGGGCGTGCCCCAGCGTGTCGTTGATGGTCTTGAACCGGTCGAGGTCGAGGACGCCGACGATGAGGCCAGGCTCCCGCCGCTGCGCGGCGGCGATGGCCTGGCCGAGCCGGTCACCGAACAGTGTGCGGTTAGGCAGGCCGGTCAGCCCGTCCCGGTAGGCGAGCCTCTCGACGAGCTCCTCGGCCTGCTTGCGGTCGGTGAGGTCGGTCACGACGCCGATCCCGCCGACGACCTCGTCATCTGGCCCGCGCAGCGGCGACGCGGTAAAGCTCACCCAGAGCGCGTCGCCGTTCGGAGCGGTCCATGGTCCCTCGTACGAGCCGACGACGCCGTCGAGAGCCCGCTGCATCGCCGGCGTCCATCTGCCCTCACCGCGCGCCGAGAGGTCGGCGCCGACGATCTCGCACACCGGCGACTGCAGCTGTGCCGCCAACCGGGCGTTGCACTCGGTCACGATGCGTTCGCGGTCGAAGAGGAACACCCCGAGGGACGACTTCTCGAACAGCGTCTCTGCCTGCTGGCGGGACAGACTGAGCGCCGCCTCCACCTGGCGGCGCGCCTCCTCGGCCTCCTTGCGCGCCGTGATGTCGGCGGCGAGCGCCTCAGAGGTGCGGCGCAGGGCCTGCAAGGCCCACTCCAGCATCGCCGCGACCAGGCAGGCGATGATGGCCAGCCCCAGCAGTCCGAGCAGGACCTGCAGGCTCAGTCGCGGCTCTCCCTCGTGCAGGTGGTTCAGCAGCGCGAACGCGGCGCCGCTCACACCGGCGAACACGAACGCCGCCCATGGAGCGAGGACGAACGCCGAGACCAGCACGGGACAGACGAAGAGGATCTCGACCCGGTACGGCGACGTGTACAGGAAGAAGAACACGAGACCGGCGGACACGGCGGAGAGCTGGAGGACCGCCGCGGCGACCACGCCGCCCCGCCGGTTCAGCCACCAGGCGAGCGCCGTGACCGCCGAGAACGTGAGATCGGTGGCCATGTTGTAGCCGGCGTGCTCCGAGGGCGGGATGATCCAACCGATCAAGTCCACCAGGAAGAACCCCACGCCGATCAGGAAGAAGGGCAGGCACAGGAAGGCGAGGATCTGACCGCGACGGCGGAGGTCCGCGTCGTCGGTCTCCACGTGCAGCAGCCAGTCGCTGACGGCGCTGACGGCCCTCAGGCGAAGCAGGGGTGGGCGAGCCTCGGTATCCGCCACGCCTGTCGTATCCACCTGGTCCTTCGCCACAGCCGCCTGTCTCGCGCGGGCCGAGAGTGCGCCACCGGTCCTCCCGCCTGGACCGGGGCCCTGCAGAGAGCGGTATCGGCAGGAGACAGCCGATTCTGAATCTTCCGGACGCGCGGGTCTCCTCCGCCGCCGCGCCTGTCCGGTCGCGGCGGCGGAGGATCCGCGCCCTCAGCGGTTCACTGAGGCAGGATGCCGAGCCGCCTGCCGGCGGTCCCGAAGGCGTCGAGCAGCACGTCGAGGTGCTCGCGCTCGTGGTCGGCGGTGAGGGTGAGCCGGATGCGGGTCTCCCCCCTGCCCACCGCCGGCCAGCGCACGCAGGGCGCCAGCAGACCACGGGCGTACAGCTCGTCGGAGAGCTCCATGCCGGCGCGGTCGTCGCCGATGAGGATGGGGATGATCGGCGTGCCGTCGCCGATGACGGTGAAGCCGAGCTCGCGCAACCCGTGCGCGAGGTAGTCCCGGTGGCGCAGCACGCGGACCCGGCGCTGCGGTTCTCGCTCTGCGATCTCCATGGCCTTGAGCGCGCCGGCGGCGACGCACGCAGGCACCGCACCGGAGAACATGTACGAGCGCGCGGCGATGCGCAGATAGTCCGTGGTGGCGGCGTCGGCCGCCACGAACCCTCCCAGCGCCCCGAAGGCCTTGGAGTAGGTGCCCATCTGCAGGATGTCGTCGGCCGGCTCGATGCCGAAGTGCTCGAGCGTGCCCTTGCCGCTCCGGCCGAGCACGCCGGTGCCGTGCGCATCGTCGAGCAGCACCTGCGCGCCGTACGCGCGCGCCAGCGCGACGATCTCCGGCACCGGCGCGATGTCGCCGTCCATGCTGAAGACGGCGTCCGTGACGATCAGCAGCCGGCGACCGCTGTGCGCAGCCAGCTTCTCCTCGAGGCTGCGCATGTCGCAGTGCGCATAGGTGGCGTGACGCGCCCGTGCGGCCTCTCTGCCCTCGATGATGCTGGCGTGGTTGAGGGCGTCGCTCACCACGACCATCTCGGGCAGGCGCTCGTCGAGCGCGAACCCGGTCATGCGGGCGAAGAACGGCAGGTAGGCGAGGCCGCCGATCGCCCCGGTGCTGGCCATGAAGCCGGTGGGGAACGAGATGGCGGCCTCCGATCCCTTGAGCCGGGCCGTGCTCTCCTCCAGGGCGACATGCACATCGGTCGTCCCCGAGATGAGGCGCGAGCCGTTGGCGCCGAGGCCGTAGACGTCCACGGCGTCCTTCACCGCCCGCTTGACCTCGGGGTGCGTCGCCAGCCCGAGGTAGTTGCTGGAGCAGAAGACCAGCACCTCCCGGCCGTCGATGAGGGCGACGGGGTCGGACGTGGCGCTCGACATGGTCGGCGCCGGCGGCATCGCCCCTGCTTCGTCCACCAGACCCATGAACTGACTGACGGCCTGCATACGCGGTCCTCCTCCCGTTGTGCCGGGCCCACGCTAACAGAGCCGGCGGACGCGCACCACTAAGAACGTAGTCATACGAACGAGGCCCCCGGGGTCAAGCCCGGCAGGCGCGCGGTCGATACACGCTTGCGGGCCTCCAGAGCAGCGCTTCGGGAGGCGGGTCTGGCGAAGTCGAGGAGGCGGCATGAGAGGCGAGAAGCGCGGGATGGACTGCGAGACGCGGCGCCCCGAGTGCTGCCCGGTGTGCGCGTCCCGCTTGGTGGAACCGGTGTACTGGGCCCACCGGGCGCCCGGGCTCTGGGAGGTCGACCTGCGGTGTCCGGAGTGTGAGACCGAGTTCAGCACCACGCTGGACGCCGAGACCGCTCACGTGTTCAACGTGCTGCTCTATGAAGCCGCCGACGACCTCGCCGAGGGCATGCGGCGCCTCGAGGAGGAGTGGGCGTCCGGCGTCGCGGAGCAGGACGGACGGTTCGTCGAGGCCCTCCGCTCGGACCGCATCCTGCCGATCGACTTCTGACACGCGTCAGCGCGTGGCCGGGCCGCCGGTCCCCCGGGGCCGCCGGCCGGCTCGGCAGGAGCCGTCAGGGCTTGAGGTGGCGGTCGAACCAGTCGATGACGATCTCGAAGCGCTGGACGCGGTGGACCGGACTGCCCGAGCGCGTGAGCTCGTGCGACTCCGCAGGGAAGCGCACGAGCTCGACCGGTCGCTTGAGCAGGCGCAGGGTGACGAACAGGTGCTCCGCCTGCTCCACCGGACAGCGCAGATCGTCCTCGGAGTGCAGGATCAGCAGCGGCGTGCGGATGTCCTGCGCGTAGGTCGACGGCGACATCTTCAGGTAGAGGTCCACGTCCTCGAAGAGGAACTTGCCGGTGTAGCCCTTGAAGTCCCAGCCGAAGTCGCTGGACCCCCACTGCGAGTCGAAGTTGTTGACGGCGCGCTCGGACACGGCGGCTTTGAACCGGTCGGTGTGCCCGATGATCCAGGAGGTCATGTAGCCGCCGTACGAGCCGCCGATGACGCCGAGGCGGTCGGCGTCGACGAAGTCGAACCGGCGGACCGCCTCGTCGACGACCGCCATGCAATCCTCGTAGTCCACGGAGCCCCACCCCGGCCCGCCGTCCCCGTCCGGGCCGCCGCGGATGGCCCGGGCCCACTCCTCACTGCCGCCGGAGGAGCCGCGCGGGTTGCTGAACACGACGGCGTAGCCGGCGCCGCAGTACACCTGGAACTCGTCGAAGAAGCCCACGTCGTACTGGCCGAAGGGGCCGCCGTGGATGTTGAGCAAGATCGGGTACGTGGTGCCCGGCTCCCAGCCGGCGGGTCGCATGATCCAGGCGTCGACCTCGCTGCCGTCGGCCGAGACGGCCGTGAAGCGCTCCGGCTCGATCAGCTCGCGACCGGCGGCGAACTCCTCGCCGACCGACGTGAGGCGGCGTCCGACTGACGCCGGGTCGTCCGAGCCTGATGCCGGGCCGCCGTCGTACAGCTCGCTCAGCCGCGCCGGCTCGGTCGCCGTGAAGACGAGCCGGCCGGCGGCGACGTCGAGCCCGGTGACCACACGCTCGCCGCCGGCGATCACGCGCGGACCGTCCGAGCCATCCGCCGGGACGCGATACACGTGGACGCGACCGTGGTCCTCGACGACGAAGACGAGTCCGTCGCCGTCCCACAGCGGCTCGCGCATGCCCGGGTACGTGGTGCAGTTGAGGTCCAGCGACCGCGTGAGGAACGTGAAGGCGCCGTCCTCGAGGTCCACGAGGGCGATCTGGCTGTTCCGGGGGTCGTCGAACACGCCCTCGTAGCGGTCGACCGCGAGACGCGAGCCGTCCGGCGCCCACGAGACGCTGCCGACGCTGCCGCCCCCCTGCGTGAGACGCCGCGGCTCTCCGCCGGCGGCGTCGACCAGGTACACGTCGTTGACCATCTCGAGGTCCCAGTCGTCGTGACGCGCCGAGATGAAGGCGATCGCGCGCCCGTCGGGCGACCAGGCCGGCGAGTGGTCCTCGCAGTCGCCCTCCGTGAGCTGCACGGGCTCGGCGGAGCCGTCGGCCGGCACCACGAACAGGTGCCGGCGCCGGTCGGCCGTCCACCCCACGCTGTCGAGCTTGTACTGCAGGCGCGTGAGCCGGCGCGGCGCGCGCTTCCTGGCGTCCTCCTCGTAGGCGGCGTCGCGAACGCGCGCGACGAAGGCGATGCGCGTGCCGTCGGGCGACCAGACCGCCTGCGTGACGTCCTCCTTGAGGCTCGTCAGCTTGCGCGGCTCCCCGCCGGCCACCGGCATCACGTACAGCTGCGACGCCTTGTCGGCGCGGTCGGAGGTGAAGGCTAGCAGCGAGCCGTCGGGAGACCAGCGCGGGTCCGCGTCCGACTTCTCGCCGCTGGTGAAGCGGCGCGGCGGCTGCGACCCGTCGACCGTCGCCAGCCAGATGGCCGCCCTGTACTCGTTCTCCTTCTGGTCGACGGTGCCGACCACGCAGGCCACCGTCGACCCGTCCGGCGACAGCCGGGGGTCCGCGACGCCCGTGAGCTCGTACACGTCCTTCGGGACCATGCCCGCCATGCCGCCCCCCTTCGTCTCAGACCGGGCCCTCAGCCCAGGTCGCGCCTCCAGTCCCACTCCGGCGCGATGATCTGCGTGCCCTCCGTATCCTCTATCTCCCGCCGCCAGGCGACCCGCTCACCCACCGTCGCCCGCAGCCGCCAGCGCAGGCTCTTGCCGGCGCTCTCCACCGACTCCTTGATGGCCGCAAGGCGCGCGTACACGCGGTCCTGCTGCCCCTCGGTGAGCCCGTAATCGCCCACCATGGCGAGCACGATGTCGAGGTTGGCGGTGATGTCACGATACAGCCCCCAGTCCCTGGCACACACCTCGGCGATGTACAGGAGGTCGATGGACGTCTCGTCGTCCACGTCGCGCAGGGGGACGTCCTTGACCAGGGCGATGACGTCGTGCACGTCCTTCTGGTTGATCCTGCCGATCTGCATCTTGGCGATGAACGCGTCGGCCGGTGAGATGGCGTAGTCGTCGATCTCGAGACGGTCGCTCACGTCGAGGTCGTGGTCCATGCGCATGACGTCCATGAAGACGTCGATGTGGTCGACGAGCGGCGGCTCGTAGGTGCTCTGCACCCCGCGAGCCGCCGCGCTCGCCTCGGCCTTCATCCCCTCCAGCGCCTCGTTCTTGATGAACTGGAGCTGCCCGGAGTCCGTCGCCTGCGCGACGTAGCGGTTCTCGGTGTAGCCGAGCTCTTCGAAGACGGCGTGGATCTCCTTCTTCTCGTCCGAGGACCCGACGAAGTCGATGTCCGAGTACTCGCGGTCCATGAAGTCGAGGTCGGTGCAGTACCGGCGGACGGCGAGGCCGCCGGTGAGGCGGAGCTGCGCACCGGCGGCCCGAGCCACGTCGATGATGTCCATGGCCTCGGCCATGAGCCGGTCGGCGCGGCGCAAGGGCCTCTGGGCCTGCACCGTCTCGGACTTGACCACGATGCCCTTGGACGCGCCGGGGGCTCTGCGCAGGTCCTCGAGCGGGTGCAGCACGGCGTCCAGGACGTGCTTCGCGAGGTACACGCGCGGCCAGCGCTTCTCGTCCCACTCCACAAGCAGGCCGCGCGCCTCGAGCTGCCGCACGGCGCTGCGCGCCGTGGGGTTCGCCACGTCGAGGATCCGCTGCGCCTCGGGCACCGTCATCACCGGCGTGCGGAAGAGCTCGTCGGCCAGCCGGCGTGCGTGACCCTTCACCGTCTCGCGGTCGCGTTCGTAGTGGCCGATGAGCGCCCGCGCCTGACGGGTCGCGCGCTCCGCGCAGCTCCGGACGCCCTCGCAGAAGAACGTGAGCCAGGGCGTCCACTCGCCGTGCGTACGCACGCGCTGCAGCAGCGCGTAGTACTCCTCGCGGTGCGCCTCGAGGAACGCCGAGAGGTAGAGCAGCGGCCGGGTCAGCCGCCCCCGCTCGATGAGGAACAGTGTGATCAGCAGGCGCCCGAGGCGGCCGTTGCCGCCCACGAACGGATGGATGCTCTCGAACTGCGCATGGAGCATCGCGCACTGCAGCAGGTCGGGGATGTCGTGCCGCCCCTGCAGGAACTCCTCGAACGCGGCGAGCGCCTCGGGCAGTTCCTCGACCGGAGGCGGCACGTAGGGCGCCGTCGCCTGCGTGACGCCGGGCGGGCCGAGCCAGTTCTGCGAGGTCCTGAACTCGCCCGGCGTGCGGGCGCCGCTCACCTCGTCGCGCAGCAGCTGCTCGTGCAGCTCCTTGATGAACTCGAGCGACAGGGACTCCTGGCGCAGCTGCTCGACGCCGAACCGCAGCGTCTGGATGCAGGCGCGCACCTCCCGAAGGTGCTCGCGCGGCACGGACGAGCGGGCGGCGCCGACCTGGTCGAGATACAGGTCCGACAGGCTCACCTCGGCGCCCTCGATGCGCGAGGAGCACAAGGCCTCCTGGCGCTTGAACGACGCGTCGAGCACCTGCGGCGCAGGCAGTTCGCCACCGACGCCGGACAGCTCTCCGAGCGCGGCGTCGGCGCGCGACAGCGCCAGCACCAGGTTGCCGGTGTACGAGATCCTCGGCGGGAGCGGCGCCGGGACGAACGCGGCGTAGCCCTCCGGAGTGGTCACGATCCTGCCGGCGCCCTTGGCCTGGAACTCACTCGGGTCCATGACACCTGCCTCGTTCGACTGGTGGTCCGCACGTGGTCCTGTGCTTTGAAAGCATACAGCAGATTCGTTATGAATCGAGGTGAGTCGTGTAAGATCCCGTCGGCCTCAGGAGTCCACTGCGTGGCGTCGACGACCCAGGCACGGAGCACGGCGAGCCGCTGCGAAGCTCGCCCTGGAGGTCACGCGGACGGTGGGCCGGCGAGCACGCGCTCGGCCTCGAGCGCGCCGCCGGCGTCGTCCTCGTGCTTGAAGACGAGGAACACGTCCCGGCCGCCGGCGACCAGCTCGTCGGCCCGGCGGCGCAGCCGGGCCAGGGCAGGCCCGTCGTACGGCGGCTTGCGGAGACGATAGTAGGCGAAGCCGGCCGTCACCACGTCCGGCGTGGCGAGCTCCTCGGACTCCGCGACGCACAGCGCCGCGCCGTGCTCCCCGAGGAGCTCGAACACCTCGTCAGAGAACCACGACCGGTCGCGGAACTCGACGGCGAAGCGCACGTCCCGTGGCAGGAGCCCCAGGAAGCCTCGCAGACGGCCGGCATCGGCCTTGAGGGTGGGCGGCAGCTGCAGCAGCACAGGCCCGAGCCGGCCTGCCTCCTTCAGCGGCGCGAGCGTGCCGAGGAAGTACTCGAGAGGCTCGCGCCCGCTCTCCTTCAGCCGATGCACGTGCGTCACGCGCTGGTGCATCTTGAGGGCGAACACGAACCCCGGAGGCGTCGCCGCGACCCACGCGGAGAGGGTCTTCTCCGACGGCGTCCGGCGGAAGGTGTAGTTGATCTCCACGCAGGTGAGCCGCGAGGCGTAGTGCTCGAGGAACCGCGCCGCAGGCACGTCCTGCGGATAGAACGCGGGCTTCCAGGCTGGGTACGCGTAGCCCGACGTACCCGCATAGATCGTCGCCACGTCATCCTCCTCCGACCAGCATCAGACGGGCGGCCGGCAGAGGAGGGTCCTGCGGGGCCGCCCGTCTGCTCGTACACCTGCCCCGCGGCGATGCGTACAAACATCACGCTCCGTCAGTCCGGGCCGGAGGAGCGCGCAACGGCTGCTGAGGCGCGCTCCCGGCGCCCCCACGCGCGACGGCTGCCGGAGGCGTGCTCGCGGCGCCCCGACGGCGACGTTCCGCCGCGTCGCCGCCCCGGCGCCCGGGAAGACATGGAAGAGCGGGGGGTCGCTCAGGCAGCGCCGCAAGGCGACGAGAACGACGAGGAGTACGACGATGAGCGCTCTTCCCCACGATGCCGCGCGACCAGCCCTCGAGGCCGCCCGCGACCTGGCCCGGCAGCTCCGCGTGGACAGCATCCGCAGCGTCGCGGCGGCGGGCTCCGGCCACCCCACCTCCAGTCTCTCGGCGGCCGACCTCATGGCGGTGCTGTTCTCCCGGCACCTGCACTACGACTGGCAGCGGCCCGAGCGCGCCGACAACGACCACCTGGTCTTCTCCAAGGGACACGCCTCGCCGCTGCTGTACGCGCTCTACAAGGCGGTCGGCGTGATCGAGGACCACGAGCTGGTTGAGACCTACCGGCGCGCCGGATCTGCCTTGCAGGGGCACCCCACACCCGCGCTCCCGTGGGTGGACGTAGCCACCGGCTCGCTCGGGCAGGGGCTCCCCGACGGGGTCGGGGTCGCGCTCGCCGGCAAGTACCTCGACCGGCTGCCCTACCGGGTGTGGGTCCTCTGCGGCGACAGCGAGATGGCGGAAGGCTCCATGTGGGAGGCGCTCGACAAGGCGGCGAAGTACGACCTGGAGAACCTCACGGCGATCGTGGACGTCAACCGGCTGGGCCAGGCCGGACCGACGGAGCTCGAGTGGGACATGGATGCGTATCGGCGGCGCGTGGAGGCGTTCGGGTGCCGCGCCGTCGTCATCGACGGACACGACCTCGAACAGATCGACGACGCGTACTCCCTCGCCGAGCGGTCGCAGATCCCCACCCTGGTGCTGGCGCGCACGCTCAAGGGCAAGGGGGTGCCCGAGGTCGAGGACAAGACCGGCTGGCACGGCAAGCCGCTCAAGGAGGACGTCGGCGAGTCCGCGGTGCGCGACCTCGGCGGCGTCAGCGACCTGCGGGTCGAGACGCCGCCGCGGTCGGCGCGGCCGGCGCCGGCCGCCGCGCCCGAGCGGGCCTCCGTCAACCTGCCTCGGTACGAGATGGGCATGAAGGTCGCCACGCGGGCCGCCTTCGGCGACGCGCTCGCCGCTCTCGGAGCGCGTCCCGAGGTCGTGGTCATCGACGGTGAGGTGGGCAACTCGACCTTCACCGACAAGTTCGCAGGGGCGCACCCCGACCGCTTCTTCCAGATGTACATCTCGGAGCAGCAGATGATCGGCACGGCGGTCGGGATGAGCGTGCGCGGCTACGTCCCCTTCGCGGCCACCTTCGCCGCTTTCTTCACGCGCGCGTACGACTTCATCCGCATGGCCGCCGTCTCACAGGCCGACATCCGCCTGTGCGGTTCGCACGCCGGCGTGGAGATCGGCCAGGACGGCCCCTCCCAGATGGGCCTCGAGGACCTGGCTGCACTCCGGGCCGTCCACGGGTCCACGGTGCTGTACCCCAGCGACGCCACCTCTGCGGTGGCGCTCACGGCCGCCATGGCCGACCTGTCCGGCGTGAGCTACCTGCGCACGACGCGCGGCGCGTACCCCGTGCTCTATGGACCCGACGAACAGTTCCCCGTCGGCGGCTCCAAGGTCCTGCGGACGACGGACGACGACCACGTGCTGCTCGCCGGCGCCGGCGTGACCGTGCACGTCTGTCTCGAGGCCGCCGAGCGGCTCGCCGCCAAGGGCATCCCGGCGGCGGTGATCGACCTCTACTCCGTGAAGCCGCTGGACGGCGAGGGCCTGGCGGCGGCGGCACGACAGGCAGGCCGGCGCATCGTCGTCGTCGAGGACCACTATCCCGAGGGTGGCCTGGGCGAGGCCGTGCTGGCGGCCCTCAACGAGGTCGGCGGCGAGTACCGCGTGCGGCACCTCGCCGTGCGCGGCCTCCCCGGTTCGGCGAAGCCGGCCGAGCTCATGGAGGCCGCGGGCATCTCCGCCGGCGATGTGGAGGCGACGGCCCTGCGGCTGCTCCTCGCGTGACGGACGCCGCCGGACCTGCTCCCGACGTCCGGCGGCGTCCGTCCGGTCCGGGGCCGGGGCGGCCGGCGGTGCGTCGCTCGCGGCCACCCCGGCCCCTTCCGCTACCCGAGGTGACAGTACCCGGTGTCGCCGAGCCTGCAGAGCAGCTCGTCCTGCGACGAGAACGTCCGGTTGGGCGACGACTGTACCTGCGAGACCATGCTCCTGGGGCAACCGTTCTCCTCCGACCGCTCCACGACGTCGTGGACGTCGGCCGGGAACTCGAGGCCCTGGATGCAGACCTTCAGGGTGTCGGTGTCGATCATGTGGTCCTCTCCTCCGCTCGGGAGTGCCTACCCTCGGGTCATTCCCCGCCGCGGGCATCGTCGCCGTCACCGTCGCCCGGCGGCCGTGCCTCTACCGACCCGCCCCGAGCTGCGTCTCGAGAAGTCTCACCCTCAACTCTAGCGTTAGACTTCCCCCTGAGCCCCTTCGAAGCGGACCGCAGTGACGTACCGCGCGTGCGCGCTTGTGGTTTGCCCGCGGCCCGAGGTTGGCACCAAGGAGTCAGGGAGGCGAGATGGCGACGACAGGCAGCAGGACGACACACGGAGGCCGTGCGCGCGGGGCCGCGGCTGCGGTCCTGCTCGGCCCGGGTGACCTCGTCCCGGAGCGCCCGTTCACGGACCCCGAAGAAGGGATGGACGACCTGCTGGTCATGTCCCGGATGCTGGCGCTGGAGCGTGAGGTGGCCCACACCTGGGGCCCTGAGATCGACGGCCCGGGCATCACCGAGCAGACCGACGAGGGCCGGCGGCAATTGCTCGCGGTCCCCGACGGCCGTGCCCTGCTCAAGGCGCGTGACGTGACGGCCGTCGGCTTCTTCGGCTGTCTGCGAGACGGCGTGGACCACGCGATCCTCTTCGACCACGAGCGCCGCATCGCGCAGACGTTCCCGGACTACGCCGCCGCCGGCTTCCTCAGCTACCTGGACGTGGGCCCGGAACACGGCCGGTACGGCAACCTGATCCTCTTCTGGACGCCGACCGTGCCCGAGCAGTGGCACCGCAACCCGGCGCACAGCCAGGCCGTGGAGGTGGCGCCCGCGCACTACGAGTACATCCGCCTCCACACAGGCCGGATTTCGGGGCCCTTCATGGGCGCCGGCGAGGTCCAGCTGCTGCGCACGCAGTACCTGGACTACTCCGGCGCGACGCCGTGGCGAGCCGTGCGCACCTGGGCGTAGGGCGCGGCCGGCGGATGCTCAGCCGCGCCAGTCGCTCCTGAAGCCGGCGACGTAGGCGCGGAAGATCGCGCGGTGCCGGCTGCGCAAGACCGAGCGCTCGGGATCCTCGTACATCTTGTCGTACTCGGCCATGCCGTGCGCGAGCGCCCAGCCGGCGTGCAGCACGGCGAAGATGTCGTCCTCGTCTCTCAGGTCGAGCGCGCCGGACGCCCTGGCCGCCTCGCCCAGCCGGAACATCCGGACCACCAGCTCGGACGGGAGGGCCGCCGCCCGGAAGTCGGGCGCGATGCTCGACGCCGTGGTCAGCAGCAGCGCGCGCGTCCCGGGATGCTCGCGCGCGTAGTCGAGATACGCCATGCAGATCTCGACGATCTGCTCCTCGACCGGCAGGTCCTCCGGGACGCGGCGCAGGTAGTCGCCCAGCCGCTCCAGGTAGCGCGCGGCGAGTGCGCTCACGATCTCGCGCTTGCCGGCGAAGTACCGGTACAGCGAGGCGGCGTTGCCGAAGCCGGCACGCGCCGCCAGCTCGTGCAGGCTGAACCCTTCGACGCCGCGGTCCGTGACGAGCTCGGTCGCCGCGTCGAGGATCTCGTCCCTGGTGCGGGCGTGCCGCGCCGCCAGCCGCCCGCCGCCGGCCTCGCCTGCGCTCATATGCCGGCCCCCGCATCGGCGTAGGCGTCGGGGGCGCCGGCGAGCGGCTTCGCCGCGCCGCCCCCCGCACGCTCGTGCCCGGGCGCCTGCGGCGCCGTCGACCTGCCCTCGATGTCGATCCGCGGCAGCCACTCCAGCCACCGCGGCATCCACCAGTACCGGTCGCCGATCAGGGCGATCATGGCCGGCGCCACGATCACGCGCACCACGAAGGCATCGAGGAGCACGGCGATCGCCAGGCCGAACCCCAGCTCCTGCAGCACCACGAGCTGCCCGCTCCCCATGCCGAGGAACACGGCCACCATGATGAGCGCGGCCCCGGTGATGATCCCCGCCGTGGACTGCACGCCGAACACCACCGACTCCCGGCTGTCGCCCGTCTCCGACCAGCGCTCGCGGATGCGGCTGAGCAGGAACACCTGATAGTCCATGCTCAGCCCGAAGAGCACACAGAACATGAGCAGCGGCACCCAGCTCTCGATGGACTCGACCCGGGTGAGCCCGATCAGCTCGGCGCCCCAGCCGAACTGGAACACCAGGGTCAGGGCGCCGTACGCGGCGCCGACGGACAGCAGGTTCATGACGATGGCCGTCGCGGCGACGACCACCGAGCGGAAGGCGAGCAGCAGCAGGACGAAGCTCAGGGACAGCACGACGGCGATCACGATCGGCATGAAGCGATCCGTGAGGTCGACCGAGTCGATCTGCGCCGCGGTGGTGCCGCCCACGTAGACCTCGGCGCCGCTGCCGGCGAAGGACTCCGGCACCAGCGTGTCGCGCAGGTCGTGCAGGCGCGCCTTGGCGGCCTCGGACATCGCGTCCGCGTCCTGCACCAGCTGGATCATGGCGAGCCCGCCGTCCGCGCCGGTCGAGAACCCGGTGACCGTGAAGCGGCCGTCCTCGTCGAGCCGGTCGACGAAGTCCTCCAGGGCACCCTGGATCTTCTCGCTGCCCAGGTCGCCCTCCACGACGACGTTGGTGGGCTCGCCCATGCCGGCGGCGAAGTCCCGCTCGAGCATGTCGAGGCCACGCTTGGACATGTACTCTCGCGGGAACTGGTCGGCGCTGAAGCCGCCGCTCACCATGGCCAGCGCCGGCCCCGCGATGGCGAGCAGCAGCGCCGCGCCGAGGGCGAGGCTCACCGCCGGCCTCTTCATGACGCGCCGCGCCGTCCTGCCCCACCAGCCGCGCTCGCTGTGCCGCCTGGCGTAGCGGTCCAACCACGGCACCTGCAGCGCGTCGACCGTGTCGCCGAGCAGCGCGAGCATCGCCGGCAGCAGGGTGAGCGCCGCGGCCACGGCCGCGAAGACGGCGCTCATGGCGCCGATCCCGAGGCTCGCGAAGATCGAGAGCGGGACGATCAGCATGCCGACCAGCGAGAGCACGACCGTCATGCCGCTGAAGAACACGGCGTTGGAGGCCGTGGCGGAGGCGGCGGCGATGGCGGCCATCTTGTCAAGGCCGCCGCGCCGCTCCTCGCGGTAGCGCGAGACGATGAACAGCGAGTAGTCGATGCCCACGGCCAGACCCGTCGCGACGAGTATGTTGAGCGCGAACACGGAGAGCTCGAAGCTCTGGCCGACGGCGACCGTGACGGCGAGCCCGACGACGATGGAGAAGATGCTGAGCGCGAGCGGGAGGCCGGCGGCCACGAGCGCCCCGAACACGAGCACCAGGATCACGAGGGCGACGGGGATGCCGATGGCCTCGCCGCGGCGCAGGTCCTTCGCGGCGAGGTCCTGGGCGTCCTTGCTCAGGGTCGCGGCGCCCGTGACGGCGACGTCGAACCCGGGAGACTCGTCCGCCCGACGAACGAGCTCGACCACGCCGTCCACGTGGTTCGCGGCCTGGTCCGGAGGCGCGGCGAGCTCGACCTTCATGATCGTCGTGTGGCCGTCGTCCGAGGTGAGCGCGTCGCGTGTCGTCTCGTCCAGACCGGCGTCGTAGCGGCTGAGCAGACCGGCCACGTCGGTCTCGGGCAAAGCGTCGATCCCGTCGCGGAGGCGCACGACCTCCGCCTTGAACGCCGGATCGTCAACCGTGAACTCCTCGCTGCGGACGATCACGACCTCGCTGTCGTGGTTGGTGAGCGTGCCTGCCGAAGACAGGGCGGCGTCCAGCTCACCCACGCCGTCCGACGCCGACGTCAAGCCCTCGCTCAGCTCGGAGGCGCCCTTCTTCAGCTCCTTCGTCCCGGAGGCGAGCTTCCCGGCGCCCTCGGCCGCTCCGCCGACGCCGGTCGCGACCTTGCCCGAGCCGGCGGCGAGCTGCTCCGAACCGGCGGCGAGCTCACGCGAGCCGGCGGCGGCGGAGCCGATGCCGCTCGCGAGGGCGGCGCTGCCCGACTCGAGCGCGTCCATGCTCCGGTCGAGCCCCCGGGCGCCGCTCGCGCTGCGCGCGATGCCTGCCTCGAGGTCGCCGGCGCCGGCGGCGAGACTCGAGGCGCCGGCGGCGAGCCGGCCGGCGCCGGCGGCGACTGACGAGGCGCCGGCGCCGGCCGCCTGCAGACCGAACGAGAGATCCGACGTGCCCGCGGCGAGCTGCCCGGCGGCGCCCATGATCTGCTGGAAGACCGGGTCGCCGGCCGCCTCCGGATGCGCCTGCAGATAGGCGGCGACGAGCTGGTCGAGGGTCGCCGCTCCGCCGGCGATCTGCTCGGCGGAGGCCGCGGCCTGACTCACGCCGGCCGCGGCCTTGTCGGCGCCGCCGGCGAGATCGCTTGCGCCCGCGGCGAGCTTGGCCGCAGCCGACGAGAGACGTGAGCCGCCACGCGAAAGCTGCTCCAGGCCGGCGCTGAAGCTGCCGGTGGCGCTACCGACACCGGCGATGCCCGATCTCAGGCTCGACGCCCCCTGGGAGGCGCCGGCCAGGCCGCTGCTGAGCGACCGTGCGCCCGAGCTGGCCTGCTCGTTCCCGCTCCTGACCTTGCCCGCGCCCTTGGCCAGCTCCTTCAGCCCGCGCTGCAGCTCCCGGGCGCCCGAGGACACCGAGCCGGATCCCTCGGCGAGCTTGCGCGCCCCCTTCTCGGCATCCACGAGCCCGTCCGCCAGGCTCTGCACGGCGGCGCCCGCCTGCGACAGGGAGCCGCCGCCCCCGCCGCCGTGCTCCTCGACGAGCCGGACCGCCTTCTCGGAGTCCGGCTCGTTCAGGAACTTGGAGGACGTGGTGAAGACGTCGCCCCACCGCAGGTACACGGCTCCCGAGACGACGAGCGCGACGACCCACACAGCGATGGTCCACCAGGGGTGGCGCGCGCACGCGCACGCAAGCCGCTGCGTGAAGCCCGGGCGCTGCTGGCTCACCTGCGCCGATCCGGGACGTGAGCCGGTCGGCCGTGCGTGACTGCAAATCAGCATTGTGGACGCAAACATGATTTGCAGTATCCTCCCGGCCGCCTCACACAGCAACTCCCGGAGCATGCGCAGGGGCGGCGAGCCGACGTCTTCGCTCGCCGCCCCCCCGCGAAGAAGCCTGCGGCCGCGAGCTCACGGCCTCGATCGTCGTCAGCTCGTGCTGCAGTACTCCGGATTGCCCAGACTGCAGAGGAGCTCGTCCTTGGAGCTGAAGGTGCGGTCCGAGACCTGGGCGACCTCCGAGATGACCTCGCGCGGGCACAGGTTGCCCTCCGCGCACTCGACGATGGTGTGGACGTCCGCCGGGAAGCTGATGCCCTCGAGGCAAGGATCGAGCGTGCTCATGTCTACCATGTCCGTCCTCCTCATGAAGCGTGGATGACGTAGTGGTGATTCCCCGCGCAGGCCATGCTCAGAAGGAGGCAGCGTCCGATCCCGGCGTCCGATGGACCTGCCCGCGGGTGACCGCAGCCGTGCGGGCCCTACCGGTAGTAGCGCTGGATCGCCCCGAAGCCGGTCAGCCACAGGGCGAAGAAGATGAGCACGAAGACCGGGACGGCGATGCCGCGCGTGAGCGCGAAGGCGACCGCCGCACTCCCGACCACCCAGGCGGTGTGGACCTGGCGGCGCGTCGGCTTGCGGAGCCTGAAGCCGCGGAACGCACTCTTGAGGCGGCGGCCGCCGGCGGCCGCCGCCTCCTCCCCGCGGCCCCTCGAGAGTCCGGTGAGGACCATGAAGGCCACCAGCGCAGCGAGCAACAGAAGCGCGGAGGCGGGCGTGTAGTAGGCGGCGACCATGGCGCCATCCTCCGCCGCGGGCGACCCTCCGTGCAAGCGCCGACGCGGATCGCTCGCTCAGATCCCGCCTCAGCCGGTCGCGCCGCCGCCCGTCTCAGACGTCGGACGACACTCCCTCAGGAGGACGCCCGGCCGTCCCTCCTCAGCCAGTGGGCCACCCGCAACGCGGCCCTGCCCGCCGGACGGCGGCTCGCCTTGCCGCCGAGAAGATACAGGCTGCGGCGAAGCGCCGACCTGTGGATCGTGACCCGGCGGGCGACGACCGGCTTGGCTCCGAGCAGCTCTTTGGACGCCGAGACGCCGGCCATGGCGTTGAAGCGCGCGGCGCCGGATTCGATGGCCGCGCAGACAGCGTCGTACATCGTGAGGAAGCCGAGACGGTACGACTGGTACGCGGGGTCGTACGCGCCCTCGTACCCCGCGACGGTGTCGCCGGAGCGGAGACACAGGTGGATGGCGGCTTCGGCTCCGCCGATGTAGGTGACCCGGCACTGGCCGACGAGCTCCAGCAGCGCCGCGGCGCCCTCGGCCATGTCGGGATCGGCCTCCCAGTACGTCGTCCGCCCGCACTCCCTGAACCGCCGGATCTTCCACTCGACCAGCTTGTCGACGAACTCCCTGCCGCGTCCGGCGGGGCTGACGGTCTCCATCCGCACGTCCGGATGGTCGCGCCGCAGCCGGTTGCCGTAACCGCGGATGGTCTTGCGCGTGCTCTTGCCCAGTGACTGGTGGTACTCGTCCACGGACGACGGCAGATCGATCATCATGTAGGTGAGCTCGTCAACCGGGGACCAGGCAGCCGGAAGCTCCCCGGGCGGGAACACGACGTCCAGTCGCACGCGCCGGACATCGGGGAATGCCCGGAACAGGGCCCGGTGGATGCGGTCTATCTCGCCGGGCCCGCACACGCAGGCGCGGTTGTGCACGTCGACCTCCGCGCCGCGACGCGTGAAAAGCAGCACGTGACGGGGGTCCTCGAGGACGCACACCCCGGTGGGATGCTCGTGCTTCACGGCGGTCTGGTACTCCAGCGTCGTGAACAGGCAGCCGTGCAGACCCGGGATCTCGGCGGCGAGATCGCGGGGGACGCCGTCCGTGTGGATGACGGCGCCCAGGTCCGGGAGTGGGATCTCCCTCGACTCCCGTACCGTCGATCCGGGCTGTGAGACCGTCCCCGTCGTCACGCCGCCGTCTCCCGTGGGCGATGCCGTTGCACCGTCATTGTGCCCCCAAGGCAACGGCTGGTCCGCATGCCCAGCCTACACCACGAGGTGCAGGCGGCGTGCGACCAGCCGGCGTGTCGGGCGCGACGACGCTCACTCGTCGTGCGGCGTCGTCGCCGCCCGCGGGTCTTCGGCGGGGAGGTCGTTCAGCGGAGAACGACCGTGACGGAGCGCGAGACCGCCTTCGCGTTGCGCCGGCTGCCCCTGAACTCGGCGACGAACGTGGTCTTCCCCGGCTTCCCCTTGAAGATGCAGACGGCCTTCCCGCTCTTGCCGGCGGGCACCACCTCGATCCTGCGCCACGCACCCCCTCGCACCTTGCGCTTGAAGGCGATCCGGCCGCCGGCGTCGGACGGCTGCAGCGCCGCCATCAGTCTGACGCGATGTCCCGGGAGCGTCCGGGCCTTCGAGGCGACCTTCGCCTTCACCTTCACCTCGATGGAGCCGGTCGAGCTGAGGCAGGAGTCGTCGCCCTCCCATACGGCGGTGATCGTGGTGGAGTGCTTGAGGCCTTTGGACAAGGTGACGGAGAAGGTGTTCAGGCCGCTCTCGTCGTCCTCTTCGTCGCCCTCCCACTTGACCGGCACCTCGCGATGAGCGTGCCGGTCGCCTCACCCGCGTCGCGGCGGTAGATCTGGACTGTCTGGCCGACGAGCTTGTCCCAGACGTCGCCCGTCACCTGGTAGAGCGCCGGGTAGGAACGCCATGGCGTTCATGTCCGCGTACGGCACCTTGCCCTGGTCGGCGGCGAACTGCGTCACGTAGCTCGTGCGAGTGATGGTCTTGCCAGTCGCCGCGTTCGTCGCAGTGCAGACGAAGGGCACTGGGCCGGCCCCTCGCCGATGAGGCCGGCGATGCCCGCGCCGCTGTCGACCGTGATCTCGCCCCGCACAGCGCCGGGAGCCAGGACCTTGTACGGCTCAGCGGCGCTGTTCCAGAGGCCGATGACGTCCGCGTTGGTCATGAAGGCGCTGAGGCGACCGTCGTGCTCCATCGGATGCCCGAAGGCGACGAGCGCCCCGCCCGTCCACCGCGGTGGCGTACGTGGTGGTGCCGATACCCCCGTACCAGTAGTCGCCCCTCATGTGCAGCATGCCCACCGAGGAACCCGGTACCAGCGGCGTCTGGAAGCCGGGCTCCTCTCCGACGGCGCCGGCGGCGAAGCCTCCCCGGAGCTCGATGCCGCGGGCGGCGAAGTCCTTCTTGAGCGCCCGGTAGGCCGCCGTCCCGGTGGGCGGCCCGCTGACCATCGGGGCCGACAGCGAGCGCACCACGACGGCCCCCTCGCCGCGGCGGGCGCCCCGGGCGGCGCGAGACGTGGGGGCGACCACGACGGAGTCGATGGTCGCCCCGCCGGCTTCGAGCGGCTCCTCAAGCCTCACCGTCCTTGCGAGCCGCGCCGCCAGCGGATCCGCGCCGAGGGCCGACTCGAGCTCCGTCATCTGCTCGATCGGCGTCGCCAGGCCGAGGCCGTTGCTGGTGAAGTACTCGCCGTAGGAGACGGCGCCGACGAGATGCTCCTCACCGCTGACTTCCACGTAGAGCGGGCTGCCGCTCGATGCCGCCGGCCTCCTCGATCACGGGGCCGCTCGCCCGGAACATGATGAGATCGCCGTTGTCGAGGGCCGCCTGAGGCACCACCCCGAGCAGAGTGCAGGGGACCGTCGCGATCGTCGCTCCCTTGACCGCGGTCCTGAAGCAGCCGTCCACAGTCCCGGTGGGAGACGCCTCCAGCATCGCCTGTAGCTGGGGCAGCGGCAGCGTCGGCTCGAGCGGCGCAGCCGTTGCCGGACACCCTACGCTCAGCAAGATGCGCGGTCCCACTGCGGCGACGAAAGACAGCGGTCCACAGCTTTGCGGGTCGGGGAGGAAGCGAGATGCATGACGACCTCTCCCGGTGTCGGCCTTGTACCGCTCGACCGGTCGAGCCCGGCGCGTCGACAGGCGCAGCCTTGCGGCTTGCCCCGCGCCTGTCGACGCGATGCGCTTCAGGGTCGTCGCGCCTCCGGGCTCGGCCGCCTCCGAGAGGCTGGTTCCCCTATGGGGACACCATAGGGTGATGACTCGCGCCATGCGTCTACCCTGAGGGTAGATTCTTGCGATGCGCGGCTGGAGGATGTATCTATCTTTGGATAGACGTCAGCTCGTGACAGTATGCTGCTGACTGGTGGATGAGGCGCTGTCCTCGCCAGTCCGTCGCGGGCCTGCAGGCGCAGCCACAAAGGACGACACATGAGCCCTCTGGACCCGTCGCTCTTCACGGCGAAGCTCTCTCCCCCGTCGCTGAGCGCGCCGACCGTGCGGCCCGACCAGCTCGACGCGATCTCGGAGGCGGCGAAGGCCCGCCTGCTCCTCGTCCGCGCTCCCGCGGGATACGGCAAGACGACCCTTGTCGCCACGGCTGCGGCGGAGCTGGGCTGGGAGACCGTCTGGTACCGGCTCGACCGGCTCGACGCCGATCCGCACACGCTCCTGGCCGGCCTGAGCCTCGCCCTGCGAGCTGAGCTGCCGGACCTCGGCGAGCGCCCGGACGAGCCGCCGGCGCAGCACGAGGATGTGGCGGTCGCGGCGACACGGGTGGCGTCCGCCCTCGCCGCTGAGCTCGGCGGTGCACCTGGGCAGGCACTGCACCTCGTCCTCGACGAGTACGAGGCCGTTGCGAAGGAGGCGGCGTTCAACGACGCGCTGGACGCTCTGCTCGCCTCCTCGCCGCCGGATGTCCACATCCTCGTGGTGGGCCGCGTGAGGCCCGCGTTCACCGCCGCACGGCTCGCCGTCCACGGCCAGCTCGGCGAGCTCACCCACGACACGCTGCGTCTCGACGGCGGCCAGGTGGCGGCGGTCCTCGAGCGGGAGGGCGTCGCACCGGCGGCCGACCGCGTCGAGGAACTGCTGCGCCTCACCGACGGCTGGGCCGCCGGAGTCGTGCTCGCCGCGAGGACGCTCCGCGGCCTGCAGGCCGCCGACGCCGACGAAGCCGTCGCCGGCGGCCTCGAGAGCGCGACCTTCCCCTACCTCACGGAGCAGGTCCTCGCCAAGCTGGAGCCGGGCACCCGGCGCTTCCTTCAGGACAGCTGTTGCCTTGGCGCGATGACTGCTCCCCTGGCCGAGGCGGTCACCGGCGTCGCCGACGCCGGTGACCTGCTGGCGCGCCTGGAGGCCGAGGGCGCGTTCACCTTCTCCGGCCCCTCGGCGGACGCCTGTCACTACCATCCGCTGTTCCAGAAGCTCCTCCGGACGAGGCTCGCTGCCGAGCGCGGACAAGCCGCGCTCGGCGCCCTCCAGCGGCGCAGCGCCTCCCTAATCGCCCGCGAGGGCCGGGCCCCGGAGGCCGTCGAGCTCTACCTCGAGGCCGGCGACCTCGAGGCGACCGTCGAGCTGCTGCGCACGGAGGGTCACGGCCTGCTCGGCATGTGCGACCGACGTCTCCTCGCGCGCTGGGCGGAGTCTCTGCGCGACGGACCTCCTGCGACGTCCGGCTGGTCGGCGCTCCTCGACGGACACCGCTGCTACGTGGAGGGCGATCTCGCCGAGGCTCGCCGTCACCTGGATGCCGCGCTCGCCTCTCTCGGGGACGATGCGACCGGCCGCTACCTGACCCTCCGGGCGCTGACGGACTGCTGCTACCTGCGGGGCGAGGAGGAAGAGGCCACGTCCTTCGCCAGAGCGGCGTACGAGGCGAGCGACGGCAGCGGCCAGCCGGAATCCCTGTTCGCGCTCGCCCGGACGCTCTCGGTCGCCGGCCGCTGGCGGGAGCTCGATGAGGTCCTGGCCACCTTCGAGGCGCTCGACGCGGTCCCCGGCGAGCTGGACGCGAACATGAAGATGCTGGCGCTCCATCGCGCCTACACGGGCGGCGACGTCGGCGCCGCCCTCACGCTGGCGAAGGCGGCGCTGCCGGTGGTGCGACGCCACGCCTCGCGGCTGACGGCGGCCACCCTCCTCAACGCGCTCGCCAACTTCTACCTCTTCGCCTGCCGCTATGCGAAGGGGTCTGCGCTCCTCGAGGAAGCCCGGCAGGAAGCCACCACCCACGGGCTCCTGCAGATGCGCGCCCAGATGGACGTGACGTCGGCCGCATTCCTCGCCCAGGGCGGCCGCCTGCGAGACTGCCTCGCCCTCCTCGAGGACCTGCTCGCGGAACCGCTCATGCAGACCAGCGCGACCATGCTCTTCAACGTGTGCCTGACCGAAGGCACGGCGCTGCGCAGGGCCGGAGAGGCGGACAGGGCGGTGCGCTCCTACCAGCGGGCGCTGGGAGCGCTCGGACGCAACGACTCCGCCTTCGACCGGCTCGACGTCCATATCGACCTGGCCTTCATGGACGGGGCGTCCGGCGCCTACCGGCAGGCTCTCGAGCGCCTCGGTGCGCTGCGCGACGAGGCCGCAGGCCTGGGGCTGCGCTGCCAGGCAGAGAAGGCCGACTTCTTCCTCGGCGTGCTCCTGCTCCGGGCCGGCGAGGACGGGCGGGCGGAGCTGGCCCGGTCCACCTCCGGCCTCCTGCGGCTCGGACACCGCGACTTCGTCGGGCAGGAGCTCGTGGCCAACCCGGAGACGTCGGCCTGGCTCGCCTCCGCGCACGTCTCCGACGAGACGCTGCGCGAGCTGCTCCACGTCAGCGCGCTGCAGGTCGGCGGACCGGCGCTGGTCGCCTCACTCGCCGGTCGCGACGGTCGCATCCTCGCGCTCCTCCTCAGCCTCGTCCGGACGGATCTGCCCGAGCGGCAGGCCTCGCAGCTGCTCCAGGCGCTGCGCCGTCACCCGTCCAGGATCGTGCGCGACAGGGCCCGGCGCCTCGACCTCGGCGCCGGCGGCGCGACCAGCCTCTTCCCCGAGCTGACGGCGCGCGAGGAGGAGATCCTCGCGCTCCTCGCCGAGGGGTACTCGAACGCCCAGCTGGCACAGCGCCTCGTGGTCTCCGTGGGGACGGTCAAGACCCACGTGCACCACATCCTCAGGAAGACGGAGTCGCAGGGGCGGCTGGCGGCGGCGATGCTGTACCGGGAGCGTGCGAAGCGCGCCCAGCGCCGGGGACGGCAGGACGACACCGCCGGCCGGTAGCAGCGGAGCGTGTGACCGGGTCCGGCGCCGCGGCCGGCCGCGACGCCGGACCCGGGCCCTGCCCCACTACCCGATCTGCTCGGAGAGGTACAGCTGCAGGCCGACGTGCTCGATCTGGTCGAGCTGGGCCTCGAGCCAGTCGATGTGCTCCTCCTCGTCGGCGAGGATGTCGTCGAGCATCTCCTTGGTGCCCTCGTCGCGAGCCTCGACGCAGAGCAGGATGGTCTCGTTGTAGGCCTTCACGGCGTCGACCTCGCTGTGGAGGTCGTTCTTGTGCATGTCGGCGACGTTCTCACCGATGTGCATGTCCTGGAGGTTGCTGACGATGGGACGACCCTCCAGGTAGAGGATGCGCTCGATCAGCTTCTCGGCATGCTTCATCTCGGTTATCGAGCGCTTCTTGATCGCCTCGGCGAGGCGGTCGTAGTGCCAGTCCTCGCACATCTCCGCGTGCACGAAGTACTGGTTGATCGCCGTGAGTTCCTCGGCCAGCCGCCCGTTCAGTGCGTCGGTCACTCTGGGATCGCCCTGCATCTTGCCCTCCCTGGTGCAGTATCGGGTGGACCGGCGCGCTCCAGCGAACCGCCGGCCTCGTCTGTCGATTGTGGCACGCGAGAACGGTCGCTGCCGTCGACCTCCGTTGACGGCGGCGGCGCCGGAGGTGAAGCAGGTTCGCCGCGCGTCAGGAACGGCAACGTACCTGATGGGACGACAGCAAAGGACACGCGGTGCGCCTGATCCTCGGCATCATCGAGATCGCCCTCTCGATCTACATCCTCATGATCTTCATCCGGTTCGTGCTGAGCTGGTTCCCGCTGCGCTCGGGTACGCCGATGTATCGCGTGTACGACGTGCTCTACGACGCCACGGAGCCCTACCTGCGCCTCTTCCGGCCGCTCGTCCCTCTGGTGAGGATGGGCAACGCCGCGCTCGACCTGAGCGCCATGCTGGGGCTGCTCGTGCTCATCGTGGTCTCGATGATCATCGGCGCGCTCTGATCGCCGTGGCGGCGGGACCGCCGCGTCAGGGGATCACGTGGTGGCTGAACTCAGACCAGCACTCCGCGGCGGCCTTGCGTGAGAGCAGCCGCCGCAGCGCCTCCAGTTGCTCCCAGACCACCGTCATGACCAGGTCGCTCTGCCACGAATAGGCCTCGAGCCGGGAGAGTCGGGCGACGACCGCTCCCGGCGCCGTCAGCACCAGCGGCTTGCTCAGATGACGCACCCTGAGCCGTTCGTCGTCCCTCCAGAAGGCGCCCCAGAACCTGAGCCCGTTCAGGTACTCGCCGTGCACGCGGGCGCTCACGGAGAGGGAGTGCTCGAAGGCGCCCTCGGTCCAGTGCACGACGGCGGCGGCGACGCGTTCGTCGACGATCTTCGCCGTCGCCGGCGTGCCGCTCTCCGAGACGGCGGCGGCGAACTCGATCGCCGTCGCCGCCATCAGCCGGACCAGCTCGACGAACCCGCCGCGCTCGTCGGGCGACGAGACCGAGCAGAACTCGTCGCTGCCGCCGCCGGTCGGCATCGGCTCGTCGAGCTGCCAGCGCGCCGCACCGCGAGACCCCCGCTCGTGGAAGCGGCGCGACGAGGCCATCTCGAACGCCCCGCCGGGTTGCCCGAACGCCGCCCAGGCGCGGCGGCGGGTCGTCGCGCCGCCGGGGAACGCCTCCCAGCCGGCGTTGGACACGGCCAGTCGGCAGACCGGTTCGTACGGCAGGCCAAGGAGCTGGCGCGCGAGGGGAGCCGAGCGGAACAGAGCGTCGCTGAAGCACAGCTGGCCGCCCAGTCCCCCGAAGCTCCCCCTGGGCAGGCGGGCGGGGTAGCGGAAGGAGGGCCGGAGACCCGGGACGGTCACCTCTCGCGCGCCGGCGCGCGCCAGTGCGTCGGCGAGCGACGGGGTGGACTGTGACGAGGATGGCTGTCTCACGCGCTCAACCGACGGTCGTGCATCGACGCCAGCCTATCACCACAGGAGGCGCAGTCCCACAGGACGACCGGCCCGGCCGCTGCGGCCTGGCCGGTCGTCCTCGCGTCGCCCGCGAAAGGGCACGACCGTGGGCGCGCGGAGGGAGAAGCTGCCCGCCTGCTGCGGACGCCTAGTCGCGATCGACCCGATGCCCGGCCGCCCGCGCCCGGGCGAACCACTGCTCCGCCTCCTCGAGCTCGCCCACGCGCTCCAGCAGGCGACCGAGGTCGAACATCGCGTCCGCGACGCCGGCCTCGGCCGCCTCGCGATACCAGCGGGCCGCCTCCTCGACGTCGTTCCGTTCTTCGGCCACCCGGGCGAGGCCGGAGGCTCCCCGCACGTCGCCGGCCTCGGCCGCCCTGGCGTACCAGCGCTTCGCGTCGCCGAGGTCACGTCGCAGGTGCATGAGGACGCCGAGGTTGTACATGCCGTCCACGTCGCCCGCCTCGGCCGCCGACGTGAACAGCCGCTCGGCCTCATCGGTGTCGCCGGCGGCGAAGCGCAGTGCCCCCAGCGGGAACAGCGCCCGTTCGTCGCCGGCATCCGCCGCGCCGCGCAGCCACTGCTCGGCCTCCTCGAACTGACCCTCGGCCCTCAGCTTCAGCCCAAGCTCCAGCATGGCGTCCGGGTCGCCCGCCTCCGCTGCCTGCCTGAGCGCATCCAGCTCGGTGTCGTCCGCCTCAGAAGTCGTTCCCTGCAGCTCGACATCGTCGGTCATCGGCACTCCCTTGACTCGCTCGACCTTCTCACTGTCCACCCTCGCGGTGACGGACTCGTCATCCGGACGGGAGCAGACCTCACCCCTCGGTCTTCTCGGCCTGCACGCTCTGGCGTTCGACCTCCACGATCTCGTCGTCGTCCTCCCGCAGACCCTTCTTGAAGCCGCTGATGCTCTGGCCCAGGGACCTGCCGAGCTTGGGCAGCCGGGTGGCTCCGAAGAGCAGCAGGATGACGAGCGCGAT
>JAAZAR010000049.1 GCA_012514235.1 Actinomycetota bacterium | reverse complement strand
GGCCGGCGGCACGATCTGGCCGAAGTGGATGTTGAAGCCGTGAGCGAACATGAGGGTCGCGCCGTCCTTGAGGTTCGGCGCGACGTCGTTCTTGTACACGACGGCCTGTGTCTGGTCGGGGACCAGCATCATGACGACGTCGGCCTGCTGCGTCGCCTCGGCGGCGCCGAGGACCTCGAAGCCCGCCTTCTCGGCGCGCTCGGCGTTCGGCGTGCCCTCGAGCTCGCTGACGACGACCTTGACGCCGCTGTCGCGCAGGTTCTGGGCGTGGGCGTGCCCCTGGCTGCCGAACCCGATGATGGCGACGGTCTTGCTCTGGATCAGAGAGAGGTCGGCGTCCTTGTCGTAGAACATGTGGTGTCTCCTCCTGTGACGGCCCGGAGTCCGGGGCCGGTGTACTCGGAAGGTAAGACTCTATCGGCCCGCGCGAGCGGCGGCAACGTGACCACCTGTGTGGCCTCGAACCCGGCCGCCCTCAGCCCAGCCGCTCGATCAGCCGCACCGCCTCCAGGACGACGACGATGAGCCAGAACCACATCGCGATCCCGGCAGCCGCCGCCGCGACGTCCTTGACCGCGCCGATGCGCTCGTCGTGCCCCGGCTCCACGATGTCGCAGAGCTGTTCGATGGCCGTGTTGAACAGCTCTCCCGCGAGCAGAAGGCCGGTCGCCACTGCGACGACGGCGAGGTCCAGCCACGAGCCGGTCGCGGCGGCCAGGACGAACACCACGGCCGAGAGGACCATCTTGTAGGCGACGTTGAAGTCGTGGCCGGCGTGCCACAGCCCCATCAGGATGACCTTGAACTTGCGCGTTGACCGGGGCCATTCGCGCTGCAGCACGTCGGGCTTCTCCGGCGGGCGCTGCGCTTCGCTCTCGCGGCTCTCCCGCCCGTCGCCGGGGTCTCCCTGTGCCGGCATCACGGTCATGCGCGCCCCTCCCTGAGACGTGACGGTCTGCGTCATCCCTTCCCTGTGCCCGTGATCCGCAGTCCGGCCGGCGTCTCGGCCCACGACGCTGAGCATTGCCGACCGGCCGGATCAGCCGGCCACCGAGAGCTCCAGACGGAGGCCGAGGAAGGCGGCGAAGCGCTCCGCCTCGGCCGTCAGCGCAGCGCGCGAGCGCCGGTCCCACGCATCCAGGAGCTCGGCCCGGACGAGCACCCGGTCCTTCTTCACCGTACGCCGCCAGAAGCCGGCCACGCGGCCGTCACGCAGGATCACGAGGCTGAACACGGGCGGCGTGGCCGCAGGCCAGACCGAGCCCGGCACGGCCAGAAGGGGCTTGGTCTCTCTGTAGCCCATGATGAGCTCGTCGTACCCCTGCGCGAGGCGGACGAGGGGGCGGTCGGCATCGTCGAGCGGGTCGGACGGGCTGCCGGGTCCGTGCGCCGCCGACCAGAAGCGGAGGCCGCCGAAGTCCTCGGCGGCGAGGCTTTCGCCTGCGGCGGCGACCGCGGACCGCGCCTCCGCGAGCGTCAGGCTGGCCCACGCGGCGAAGTCCTTCGCCGTCGCCGGTCCGTGGCTCGAGAAGTATCGCCGGGCCAACTCCGCGAGAGCCTCCTCGCGGGGCAGATCGAGCGCCTGCGGCGCGCGCTCATCGACGAGCATGTAGGTGTGCTGCGGGCCGCGGCGCGGGCCGCTGCAGATCAGGCACTCGAGCTCGGCGTGCATGAGCAGGTAGGGCAGCCGCTGTCCCTCCACGCCGATGCCGGCGGCGGTGAGCACGGAGGCGGCCTCCGCGCGCGTCAGCGGGCCGGACCCGCGCAAGGCGGCGACCAGCGCCCGCCCGCTCCGCCGCAGCGTCTCCGCATCCAGGCCCAGCTGCGCATACCGGCGCGCGTCGCGCGCCATGATGCGCGGCGCGGTGGCGGCGAGGAGCCAGCGGATGTCCTGCGGCAGCACGAAGTGCCACGTCGGCCTCAGCGCGTGGGTCCGCAGGATCGATCCCGAGGCGAGGGCTCGCTCGACGAGCGTGTCGGCGCAGGCCTCGCAGCGGGCGCCGACGGACCACTTGGCCGGGCCGTAGTCCTGCGCCTGCACGGCCCCCAGCAGGCCGACGACGTCCTCAGGGCGGCGGCAGGGGGCGCCGGACAGGCGCTGCGCGCGCAGCCGGCGCCGCACGATCAGCTCTCCCGTCGCAGCGTCCAGCCGCAGTCACCTCCCGCCGTGGGCCGGACACCGGCCGGCATCACTCCGCGCCGATGCCCCAGTGCTCGATCACGTAGTCCATGTCCTTGTCGCCCCGGCCGCTGAGGTTGACGAGCACCGTGCCGGTCTCCATCTCGCGCGCCTTGATGAGCGCGTGGGCGACCGCGTGCGCGCTCTCGAGCGCCGGGATGATGCCTTCCGTGCGGCTGAGCCGGAAGAAGGCGTCGCGGCACTCGTCGTCGGTGCACGTGACGTACTGCACGCGGCCGGAGTCCTTGAGGTAGCTGTGCTCGGGACCGACTCCGGGATAGTCCAGGCCGCTGGCGCACGAGTACACGGGGGCAGGCTCGCCCTGCTCGTCCTGCAGGAGATAGCAGCGGAAGCCGTGGATCACGCCCTCGGTGCCGTAGCTCATGGTCGCGGCGTGGTCGCCGACGGCCTCGCCGCGGCCCAGCGGCTCGACGCCGATGAGCTCCACCGGATCGTCGAGGAAGCCGGAGAAGATGCCCATCGCGTTGGACCCGCCGCCCACGCACGCCTCCACGACGTCCGGGAGGTTGCCGGTCATCTCGACGAACTGCTCCCTGGCCTCCAGTCCCACCACCTTCTGGAAGTCCCGCACCATGAGCGGGAAGGGGTGCGGCCCCACCACGGAGCCGATGCAGTAGATGGAGTTCTCGTAGTCGGCCAGATACGCCTCGAAGGCGGAGTCGACGGCCTCTTTGAGCGTCTTGAGGCCGTGCGTCACGGGGACGACGGTGGCGCCCAGCAGCTGCATGCGGCTCACGTTGGGCGCCTGCTTGGCGATGTCGACCTCGCCCATGTGGATCTCGCACTCGAGGCCGAAGTGCGCCGCCGCCGTGGCCAGCGCCACGCCGTGCTGCCCGGCGCCGGTCTCGGCGATGAGCTTCTTCTTGCCCATGTACTTGGCGAGCAGCCCCTCGCCCATGCAGTGGTTGAGCTTGTGCGCGCCGGTGTGGTTGAGGTCCTCACGCTTGAGGTAGATCTGCGCCCCGCCGTTGGCGAGCGACAGCGTCCGTGCGTGGTACACGGGCGTCGGACGTCCCTGGAAGTGCTTGCGGATGTACCGGAGTTCGGCGATGAACGCGGCATCGTTCTCGATCTCGTGGTACGCCTTGACTATCTCCGCGAAGGGAGCCTCGAGCTCGGGCGGCAGGTACTGCCCGCCGTACTTGCCGAAGAACCCCGCCGCGTCCGGGAGCGCCGGCCGCCGTGCGCCGCGTTCCGCCTCAGCCTTGTGCACCGTCGCCTGCTCGGCCATGTCGCTCTCTCCTCGTCGCTCGCATCTTCATGTGACGGTCAGTCTACGCGACATCGCCGGGGCGCTGCCTCGGAAGGGGTGATGCGGCGTTCAGTCCGCCGGCACGAAGTACTCGATGAACTCCGTGGCGCGCCCGTCGGGGCCCAGCCACACCAGCCACAGGTTGTGGAACGTCTCCGGACCGTCGGCGTCGCTCGTCCCTTCGGGATAGGTGGTCACGCCGCGCACCACGTACAGGTCGCCTTCCTGGGCGAGCACCTGGTACTCGAACGACCAGGGGATCCGCGACTCCCCCTCGCCCAGCCAGTAGTCCGTGACCTCCTTGAGGCCCTCCAGTGGAGGGCCGCCGGGCGTCGTGAAGTAGCGCACGTCGGTGTCGAAGAGCGCGGCCACCTCCCCCGGGTCGTCCGTCGACCAGGCGTGCTGATAGGCCGCGAGCCATTCGCGGATGGGGCCCTCGTCGATCATCGCTGCCTCCTCGCCGGTCTCCGGCGCCTCACGGCGCCGGCCGCTCGTCCTCTGACAGGGAAGACCTGCCCGGGGCGGCCTCCTCCCAAGCCCGGAGGCCGATGCAGGCCGGGCGCGACCTTCCGCCGTCGCGGAAGGTCGCGCCCGGATCCGGGAGTCCGCAGGCGACGAGGTCGGCTCAGCCGCCCCGCCCGCGCCCGAGCGCGATGGTGCCCGTGCGGACCACCTCGAGCACGCCGAGCGGCTGCAGGAGCTCGAGCAGCGCCTCGAGCTTCTCGTTGGTACCCACCACGCGCAGCGTGAGCTGTCGCCGGTCCACGTCGACGATCTTCGCGTTGAAGATCTCCGCGATCTGCAGCACTTCCGTGCGCTTCTCCCCCTCCCCGGCCACGCGCACGAGCAGCAGCTCGGCGGAGACCTGGTTCTCGGGGTCGAGATCGCGGATCTTGAGCACGTTGATGAGCTTGTGCAGCTGCTTGGTGACCTGGTCCACCGGGTGCTCGTCACCGTCGATGACGATGGTGATGCGCGACAGCCTGGGGTCCTCGCTCAGACCGACGGCGAGGCTCTCGATGTTGAAGCCGCGGCGAGCGAACAGCCCGGCGACGCGGGTGAGCACGCCGGGCTTGTTCTCGACGAGGACGGAGAGCGTGTGCTTCACGGCTTCCTCCCCTTCTTGCGCGAGGTTCCGCCGATCATCTCGGTGATCTCGCTGCCGGCCGGCACCATGGGGAACACGTTCTCCTCCGGAGACGTACGGAAGTCGATGACCGCCGGCCTCCCCGACGCGATGGCGTCGCGCAACGCCGGCTCCACCTCGTCCTCCTCGGTCACCCGCATGCCGACGGCGCCGAACGCCTCGGCCAGGGCCTTGAAGTCCGGCTGCACCTCGACGCAGGTGAACGAGTAGCGCTTGTTCCAGAAAAGGTCCTGCCACTGGCGGACCATCCCGAGATACCCGTTGTTGAGGACGGCGACCACGACCGGCACGTCGTAGTTCACCGCCGTGGCGAGCTCCTGCATCGTCATCTGGAACCCGCCGTCGCCGCTGATGTCGATCACCGTCTTGTCCGGCCTGCCGATGGAGGCGCCGATGCTGGCCGGCAGGCCGAACCCCATCGTCCCCAGCCCGCCCGAGCTGATGAACTGCCGCGGGAACGTGTACGTGTAGTACTGGGTCGCCCACATCTGGTGCTGGCCGACGTCGGTACACACCACGGCGTCGTGTCCGGTGACCCTGTCGATCTCCTTGACGACGAACTGAGGCGCGAGCTTGCCGTCCTTGGGGCGCTCGTAGTGCAGGGGATACTCGTCCTTGCGCTCGGCGATGCGGGCCAGCCACGGCTGGGTCTGCTCCCGCGACCACTCCATCGCCTCGAGCTCCTTGCAGACCGCCCCGATGACCTGCCGGGCCTGCCCCACGATGGGGATGAGCGGGACCACGTTCTTGCCGATCTCGGCAGGGTCGACGTCGATGTGGATGAACCGGGCGTGCGGGGCGAAGGCCTTGAGCTTGCCGGTCACCCGGTCGTCGAACCTGGCCCCCACGGCGATGAGCAGGTCGCACTCGTGCACGGCGTAGTTGGCCGCCACCGTGCCGTGCATCCCGAGCATGCCCATGCTGAGCTCGTGCGTCTCCGGGAACCCGCCGATCCCCATGAGGGTCGTGGTCACCGGGAGGCGGCGCAGCTCCGCGAGGCGCAGCACCTCCGCGGCGGCGTCCGAGGTCACGACGCCGCCGCCCAGGTACAGCACCGGCCGCTGCGCCTCGTTGATCGCCTTGGCGGCGGCCCGGATCTGCTTGACGTGACCGCGAGAGGTGGGCTTGTAGCCGGGCAGGTCGATGGTGTCGCAGTCGCGATAGGCGACCTCGCCGAGGGCGACGTCGACCGGGATGTCGATCACCACCGGTCCGGGCCGGCCGGTGGAGGCGATGTGGAACGCCTCGTGGACGATCCGCGGCAGCTCCTCGGTGCTCTTCACCAGATAGGAGTGCTTGACGATCGGGAGCGTGATGCCGGTGATGTCGGCCTCCTGGAAGGCGTCCGTCCCGATGAGGTCGCTGCGCACCTGCCAGGTGATCGCCACCAGCGGCGACGAATCCAGGTACGCGGTGGCGATCCCGGTGACCAGGTTGGTGGCCCCGGGGCCGCTCGTGGACCCGCACACGCCCACCTTGCCCGTGGCGCGGGCGTAGCCGTCGGCGGCGTGTGCGGCCCCCTGCTCATGGCGCACGAGCACGTGGCGCAGGTTCTTGGCGTCGTAGAGGGCGTCGTAGAACGGGATCGCGACGCCCCCCGGGAACCCGAACATCACCTCGACGCCCTCGTGCTCGAGGGCAGCGACGAGGGCGTGGGATCCCTTCATCTTCTTGTCGGTCATTGCAGCACAGCTCCCTTCTCCGCACCGGAGACGAGTCGGACGTAACGGGCGAGGTAGCCGGTTACGCCGTCGCGCGGCGCTGGCCGCCAGTCGGCGAGCCGCCGCGCGATCTCCTCCTCGGAGAGCTCGAGCGTGAGTGTCCGTGCCGGGATGTCGATGCTGATGACGTCGCCGTCGCGCACGGCGGCGATGGGGCCGCCGGCGTTGGCCTCCGGCGAGACGTGGCCGATGGCGGCGCCGCGAGTGGCGCCGCTGAAGCGCCCGTCCGTGATGAGGGCGACGTCCTTGTCCCGGCCCTGGCCGGCGAGCATGGACGTCGCGCTGAGCATCTCGGGCATGCCGGGCGCCCCCTTGGGGCCCTCGCCGCGGATGACCACCACCGAGCCGTCGGCGATGTCGCGAGCGGCGATGGCGGCCACCGCGTCGGCCTCGCTCTCGAACACGCGCGCCGGACCGCGGTGCTGCAGCATCTCGTCGGCCACGGCGCCCTCCTTGACGACGGCGCCGGCCGGGGCGAGGTTGCCGAAGAGCACGGCGAGGCCGCCGGTGGCGTGCCAGGGGTCGTCGAGGGGTCGGATCACGGTCTCGTCGAGGACCCGGGCCCCCGCCACCACCTCGCCGACCGTGCCGCCGGCGACGCTGAGCGCGGAGCCGTCCATGAGGCCGGCGGCGATGAGGCGGTTCATGACCGCCTGGATGCCGCCGGCATGGTACAGGTCTTCCATGTGGTGCGTGCCCGCCGGCGCGATCTTGCAGATGTGCGGCACCTTGGCCGCGACCTCGTTGATCCGGTCGAGGTCGAAGGTCAGCCCCGCCTCGGTGGCTATGGCGGCGAGGTGCAGCACGGTGTTCGTGCTGCAGCCGAGGCTGGCATCGGCCGCGAGGGCGTTGCCGACGGCGACGTCCGTGAGGATGTCGCGCGGCCTGAGGCCGCGGGCGAGCACCTCCATCACCTTCTCGCCGCTGTCCTTGGCGAAGCGGATGCGCTCGCTGTACACGGCCGGGATGGTGCCGTTGCCGGGCAGCGCCATGCCGATCACCTCGGCCAGACAGTTCATCGAATTGGCGGTGAACATGCCGGAGCACGAGCCGCAGGTGGGACAGGCGCCGCACTCGATGGCCCGGAGTCCGTCGTCGTCCAGCTTGCCGGCCTGGTACTGGCCCACGGCCTCGAACACGCTGTTGAGGTCGAGGGCGCGGCCCTCGTGCCGGCCGGCCAGCATGGCGCCGCCGCCGACCATGACGGCCGGCACGTTGAGGCGCATGGCGGCCATGAGCATGCCGGGCACGATCTTGTCGCAGCACGGCACCAGCACGAGCGCGTCGAAGGCGTGGGCGACGGTCATGGACTCCACCGTGTCGGCGATGAGCTCCCGGCTCGGGAGCGAGTAGAGCATGCCGCGGTGGTTCATGGCGATGCCGTCGCAGATGCCCATGACGCCGAACTCCATGGGGACGCCGCCGGCGGCGCGCACGCCGGCCTTGACGGCGTCGACGACGCTCCGCAGGTGGAGATGGCCCGGGACGACCTCGCTGAACGCGTTGGCGACGCCGATGAACGGACGGTCCATCTCGGCGTCGCTCACACCCAGCGCACGCAGTAGCGACCGGTGCGGCGCACGCGCCAGACCCTGCTTTATCTCGTCGCTTCTCACGGCAGTCCCTCTCCTCGTCGCAGGCGTACCGGCCGCCCAGCTCCCGAAGGCGGCCATGAACCTGGAATGATACCGAAAGGCCGCGCTCGAGGCGAGGAACGAGCCTGAGGGCGCCGCCGCGGCGATTGGCGGCCGGGAGCGGTGGGCATGCTTGTCACGACACCGCAGCGCCGCTCCGAGGCTTGACCCGGTACCCCGTTGGGTATGGGCTCTGCGGTCCCTCACCCGAAAGGAGGTCCGGCATGGAGAGTGGCGAGTACGGCGTCGGCCGGTACCTGGACGAGCCGTATGAGAGCGCCCTTCCGCGTGTTGTGGAGGCGCTCAAGACCGAGGGTTTCGGCGTCGTCTCCGAGATCGACGTGCGGCAGACGATGAAGGAGAAGCTCGGTGTGGACGTCCCGCCGCACACCATCCTCGGCGCCTGCAACCCCACCTGGCCCACGCCGCCCTCCGAGCGGAACCGGACCTCGGCGTCCTGCTGCCCTGCAACGTCGTCGTCTATGCGACCGAGGCCGGCACCCGCGTGACGGCGGTCAACGCCGGCATGATGCTAAGCATGGTAGGGAACGAGGACCTGCGGCCGATCGCCGAGCAGGTCCAGGAGCGGCTCGACCGCGTCATCGCGAGCCTGTGACAGAATCAACGCCAAACGGGCAGGACCGGTCCTGCCGCCCCAAGGAGGAGACCTCGTGGCAGAAGTGAAGACCCTGACCGACGCGACGTTCGACGGCGAGATCGCCGACTCCGACACCCCCGTCATCGTCGACTTCTGGGCGCCGTGGTGCGGTCCGTGTCGCATGGTGGGCCCGGTCATCGACGAGATCGCGCAGGAGCACGGCGACAAGGTGACGGTCGGCAAGGTGAACGTGGACGAGAATCCGGCGACCGCGCAGAAGTTCGGGATCATGAGCATCCCGACGATCATCCTCTTCAAGGACGGCGAGCCGGCCAAGAAGGTGGTCGGCGCCCGGTCGAAGGCCGATTTCCTCAAGGAGTTCGAGCTCGCCTGACGCATCGACGCTGCGACTGACTACCTGAGGCGCTCGGGACCGACCCGGGCGCACGACGCGAGACGGGGCGGCCCTTCGGCCGCCCCGTCTGCCGTACTGTCCGAGGGCCCGGCTGCCGCCGGGCCCTCCGCGTCTTCTTCACGGCGCGGCCTGCATCACGCCGCGCCGCGCCTCACATGATCGCGTCGCGGCCGCGCTCGCCGGTACGCGTGCGCACGGCGTCCGCGACCGGAAGCACGAAGATCTTGCCCTCGCCGATCTGCTTGCTCTTGAGCGAGGCCTGGATGGCGGCGATGATGCGCTCCACGTCCTTCTCGAGGACGACCATCTCGACCTTCATCTTGGGATGGAAGCGGAACTCGCCCGGCTTGACGTTCTCGCCGCGGACGAACCCCCTCTGGACGCCGAAGCCCTTGACCTCGGCGACCGACATCCCCACCACGCCTTCGACCGCCAGGGCCTCGGCCACCGTATCGAGATCGTACGGCTGGATGTAGCACTCGATCTTCTTCATGCCTGCCCTCCTTTCGCCGCTCACACGACGCCCTGGTCGAGCATGGCGTCGGCCACCTTCACGAACCCGGCGATGTTCGCTCCCGCGACGTAGTCGCCCGGGACGCCGAACTCCTCCGCGGCCGCCAGGCACGTGCGATGGATCGCCTTCATGATGCCGCGGAGCCTGACGTCCACTTCCTCCCTCGTCCAGCTCAGTCTCAAGCTGTTCTGACTCATCTCCAGCCCGGAGGTGGCCACACCACCGGCGTTCACGGCCTTCCCCGGTCCGAACCGGACGCCGGCCTCGGCGAACGTGGCGACCGCGCCGGGCGTGCACGGCATGTTGGCCGCCTCGACGACGTACTTGCACCCGTTGGCGACGAGCATCTTCGCGTGCTCTTCGTCGAGCTCGTTCTGCGTCGCGGTGGGCACGGCGATGTCGCAGGGGACGGTCCAGGGACGCTGGCCCTCGACCCACTTCAGGCCGAACTCGTCGGCGAAGTCCTTCGCGGGCCTGCGCTGCTTCGTCCACAGCGGCTTCAGGAACTCGAGCTTGTCGCCCCCGATACCGTCGGGGTCGTACACGAAGCCGTCCTCGTCGCCGATCGTGACCACCTTGGCGCCCAAGTCGTTCGCCTTCTCGATGAAGTAGGTGCCGACATTGCCGTACCCCGAGATCGCGATCGTCTTGCCTTCCAGCGTCTCGTCGTCGGTCGCGACCACCTCGGAGAGGAAGTAGGCGGTGCCGTAGCCGGTCGCCTCGGGCCGGATGAGCGAACCGCCCCAGCCGAGACCCTTGCCCGTCAACACCCCCGTGAACTCGTCCGCGATGCGCTTGTACTGCCCGAACAGGTAGCCGATCTCACGGGCGCCGACGCCGATGTCCCCCGCCGGCACGTCGGTGTCGGGCCCGATGTGCCGGAACAGCTCCGTCATGAAGCTCTGACAGAACCGCATGACCTCCGCGTCGCTCCTGCCCCGGGGATCGAAGTCGGCGCCTCCCTTGCCGCCGCCCATCGGCAGCATGGTCAGGGCGTTCTTGAACACCTGCTCGAAGGCGAGGAACTTCATCACGCCGAGGTTCACCGTGGGCGCGAACCGCAGCCCGCCCTTGTACGGACCGATGGCGCTGTTCATCTGCACGCGGTAGCCGCGATTGACCTGCACGATCCCCTGGTCGTCGACCCACGGTACGCGGAAGATGACCACCCGCTCCGGCTCGACCATCCGCTCGAGGATGCGCCACTCCCGGTACTCCGGCCGGCGCTCGAGTACCGGAGCCAGGCTCTCCGCGACCTCCTGCACCGCCTGATGGAACTCAAGTTGTCCGGGGTCTCGACTGCGGGCCGCGTCGATCACCGACTCGATGTACTCCCCCACACTGGCAACCACGGCATTCCTCCTTCCCACGCCGACGCGCGGGCTCATCGGTGCATCGCCTTGCGACACAGGCACATAGCCTGAATGATATGTGGACGCCCCGTTCAAGGGAGGGGGCAAAGGCGCTGACTCACGTCGGGGCGTTTGTACGTAATGTCCATATCCGGTGCCTGCTGTCCACTGTCGGTTATGACAAATTGACGCAGGCGCAAGGGCCTCCTATAGTTTGATGACCGGGCCGGCACTGCGCCTCCCGGCCCCGCGTCCCTGATCATGTCACGCGGTCCAATGCTGCGAGGAAGGAGTGCCCCGCATGGCTCTCAAGACGCCCGAGGAGTTCGTCCGGAGCCTCGCCGACCTGCACCTGCAGATCTACCTGTTCGGCGAGAAGATCGACGACTACGTCAACCACCCCCTCATCCGGCCGAGCATCAACTGCATCGCCACCACCTACGAGCTTGCGGCGCTGCCGGAGTACGAGGACCTCATGCTGGCCACGAGCCATCTCACCGGCAAGAAGGTCAACCGCTTCGCGCACATCCACCAGTCCACCGAGGACCTCTCCAAGAAGGTCAAGATGCAGCGCCTGCTGGGCCAGAAGACCGGCTCCTGCTTCCAGCGCTGCGTCGGCATGGACGCCATCAACGCCCTGTACTCGGTCACCTGGGAGCTCGACCAGGCAAGAGGTACGGACTACCACGAGCGCTTCAAGAAGTACGTGCAGTACCTGCAGGACGAGGACCTCGTGGCCGACGGCGCCATGACCGACCCCAAGGGCGACCGCTCCCTGCCGCCGCACAAGCAGCCGGAGCCGGACGTCTACGTGCACGTCGTGGAGAAGCGCGACGACGGCATCGTCGTCCGCGGCGCCAAAGCCCATCAGACGGGCGCCTGCAACTCCCACGAGATCATCGTCATGCCCACCGTCGCCATGCGCGAGGGCGACGAGGACTTCGCCGTCAGCTTCAGCTGCCCGGCGAACGCCGAGGGCGTGTACTACATCTACGGCCGCCAGAGCTGCGACACGCGCAAGTTCGAAGACAGCGACCTCGACGTCGGCAACGTGAGGTACGGGGGCCAGGAGGCCCTCATGGTGTTCGACGACGTGTTCGTGCCCTGGGAGCGCGTGTACATGTGCGGCGAGATCGAGTTCAGCGGGGCGCTCGTCGAGCGGTTCGCCGGGTTCCACCGACAGAGCTACGGCGGCTGCAAGGTCGGCGTGGGCGACGTGCTGATCGGCGCCGCCGCGCTGGCCGCCGAGTACAACGGCGCCGCCAGGGCCAGCCACATCAAGGACAAGCTCATCGAGATGACGCATCTCAACGAGACGCTGTTCAGCTGCGGGCTGGCCTGCTCCTACGAGGGCGTCCGGATGCCGGCCGGCAACTACCAGATCGACCTCCTGCTGGCCAACGTCTGCAAGCAGAACGTCACCCGCTTCCCCTACGAGATCGCGCGCCTCGCCGAGGACATCGCCGGCGGCCTCATGGTCACCATGCCGTCGGCGCAGGACCTTGCCGACGAGAAGATCGGTCCCATCGTCGAGAAGTTCCTCGTCGGCACCTGCGACGCGCCGACCATCGACAGGATGCGCGTGCTGCGCCTCATCGAGAACCTCACCATCGGCGCCGGCGCCGTCGGCTACAGGACGGAGTCCATGCACGGCGCCGGCTCGCCGCAGGCGCAGCGCATCATGATCGCCCGGCAGTCCAACCTGGACCACAAGAAGGAACTGGCCAAGGCCATCGCCCAGGTCGGCAAGCCGTGGGACAAGGCCAGGGTCAAGGAACCCACGGCGGTCGCCCGCTGATGGTCCGCCGAGACGGCCAGCACCCGGCGTCGCCGGCGCCCCTGCGGACGGCCTGACATGAGCGACGGCAGGCCGGCGGAGGGGCGCATGAAGGTCGTGTACTGCGGAGGCTGCAATCCTCAGATCGACCGTGAAGCCCTCGCCGCCGGCCTGCCCGTCGACGACCCGGCCGTGCCGGAGGGGTCGACCGTGCACCTCAGCGGGTGTCCGCGGGCCTGCGCCTCCGGACACCGGCTCGTCGTCGAAGAGGGCGAGCAGGCCGGAGCAGGCGCCGGCGGCGCCTCCGCCGGCCAGGACGGACCACCTGTCGTCGTGGTGGCGGGCGAGCTCGTCGACGGCGTCCAGACGCCGTCCCCCGAGCTCGCCCAGACCGTGACGCGCAAGCTCAAGGAGTAAGGGGATGGACTGGAAGCAGGAGTACGCCGCCAAGTGCACGACGGCGGCCGAGGCCCTCACGTGCGTCAAGTCGGGTGACCGTGTGGTGTTCGCTCACGCCTGCGGCGAGCCGCTCGACCTGGTCGACGCGCTCGTGGAGCGCGCAGACGAGCTCGAGCGCGTCGAGATCAACCACATGGTCGCCATGGGCAAGGGGGCGTACTGCCGGCCTGAGTACGCCGACGCCTTCTACCACAAGTCCCTCTTCGTCGGCGCCTCGTCCCGCGAGGCCGTCAAGGACGGCCGCGCCGACTACGTGCCCGTGTTCTTCAGCGAGATCCCCAAGCTGTTCTGCGAGGGCTACCTGCCGCCGGACGTGGTCCTCATCCAGGTCTCTCCCCCCGACAAGCACGGCTTCTGCTCCTGCGGCATCTCCGTCGACTACACGAAGCCGGCGGCGCAGGTGGCCAGGACGGTCATCGCCCAGGTCAATCCCAAGATGCCGCGCACGCACGGCGACTCGTTCCTGCACGTCTCCGACATCGACATGGTGGTCGAGAGCGACACGGACCTCATCGAACTGCAGCCGCCCAAGGTCGGCCCGGTGGAAGAAGCCATCGGCCGGCACATCGCCGACCTGGTCGAGGACGGCTCCTGCCTGCAGCTCGGCATAGGCGGCATCCCCGATGCCGTGCTCATGTTCCTGCACGGCAAGCGCGACCTCGGCATCCACACGGAGATGTTCAGCGAGGGCGTCGTCGACCTCTACAACGAGGGCGTCATCACCAACGCGCGCAAGACGTTCCACCCCGGCAAGCTGGTGGCCACGTTCCTGATGGGCACGCGGAGGCTGTACGACTTCGTCGACGACAACCCGGTCGTCAACATGCTGCCGGTCAACATCACGAACGATCCGTACGTGATCGGCCAGAACGACCGGGTGGTGGCCATCAACTCCGCCCTGCAGGTCGACCTGATGGGCCAGGTGGTGGCCGACTCCATGGGCGCCGCCCAGTTCACCGGCATCGGCGGTCAGGTGGACTTCGTGCGGGGCGCGGCCCGGAGCCGCGACGGCAAGGCCATCATCGCCCTGCCGTCCACGGCCAAGAAGGGCACCGTCAGCCGCATCTGCGCGGCGCTGGCGCCGGGCACGGCCGTCACCACCATGCGCGCCGACGTCGACTACATCGTCACCGAGCACGGCGTCGCGCATCTGCGCGGCCTCGGGCTGCGCGAGCGGGCGGAGGCGCTCATCGGGATCGCCGACCCGGCGTTCCGCGACCAGATCCGGGAGGAGGCGGCCGAGGTCTACGGGACCGGCCGCCTGTCCCGTCAACCGTTCACGAAGGGGAGCTGACAGCCATGGACCACGTTCACAACGAACCCGAACCGCGGATCCTCTCCTCGGCCACGGGCACGCCCCCGGAGATGCGCCGCGTCGAACGGAAGATGCGCATCCACCGGCAGCCCAAGACCCTCATCACGGGCGTGGGAGCTGTGGAGCAGCTGGGTGTCGAGGCCAAGAAGCTCAACGGCACCAAGGTCCTCGTCATCACCGACCAGGGCGTGAGCGAGTGCGGCATGTGCATCGACGTCGAGCGTCCGCTGCGCGAAGCCGGTCTCGAGGTCGACTTCTACGACAAGGCCGTGCCCGAGCCGCCGATGAGCACGATCGAGGAGATCGTCCGGATCGTGGAGAAGGGCGGCTACGACCTCATCGTCGGCTTCGGCGGCGGCTCGCCGATCGACGTGGCGAAGGCGGCGGCCGTGCTGCCGCACACCGGCGACACGGTGTACGACTATGTCGGCATCGACCAGGTCAGGAAGAAGGGCCTGCCGATCATCGCCATCCCAACGACCTCCGGCACCGGCTCCGAGTGCACCGCCATCGCCATCTTCGCGAACGAGAAGCTCAACGTGAAGCAGGGTCTCGTGAGCCCGTTCCTCATGCCGAACGTCGCGCTCATCGACCCGGCGCTCACGCTCAGCTGCCCGCCCGGCGTCACCGCCGCGTCGGGCATGGACGCCCTGATCCACAACATCGAGGCCTACATCTCGGTCAACGCCACT
>JAAZAR010000037.1 GCA_012514235.1 Actinomycetota bacterium | reverse complement strand
CATCCGTCACGCCGACAAGGGGCTGTCGACGGGCGAGAAGCAGATGTTCAGCAAGGCCAAGAAGATCCTCGCCAGCGAGCTCATGTACGCACGCGACTTCACCGAGGACGAGGCCAACGCGTTCCTGGAGTCCGTGCTCGAGGACATCCACGTCGACGGGACTCCCCTTGCCGACGACTCCAGAGAGCCAGCTACCGTCGTCTGAGTCCGGCGGGTTCGACCGCCGCGGTTCACGCGGCGTCCTCCAGCCGGCCATCCGGATCGTCCTCGCGCTGCTCGGCGCGCTTGCGGGCTACCAGCTCGCCGACCGCATGCGCATCTCGTCGTTCGCGCCCGACCTCTCCCAGAACGGCAAGGTCGTCTGGCTCGTGGTGTTCACGGCCGCCGGCCTCGTGCTCGGCTACCTGCTCGGCGTCGTCCTCTCCCGTCTGCTCCGCCGTGGCCTCGACCACGTGGACGAGGTCATGGCCCGCGCCACGGGGGCAGAGGTCGTGGTCGCGGTCGGCGGCGTCGTGGTGGGGCTCTTCATCGCGACGCTCATCAGTCTCGCCCTGGTGCGCATCCCCATCGTCGGGCCGTATCTCACCGTGCCCATCTACCTGCTGGCCGGCTACTTCACGGCGTATGTGGCCGCCAAGAAGCACGTCGAGATCCTGCGGCTGCTCGGGGTGCGCGGGGCCTTCGAGGTGATCCCCGGCATCACGCCCGCCAAACTGCTGGACTCGAGCGCCATCATCGACGGGCGCATCCTCGACATCGTCGAGACCGGGTTCATCGAGGGCGAGCTCCTCGTCCCGCGCTTCGTGATCGAGGAGCTGCAGCGCCTGGCGGACTCGGCCGACGCCGAGAAGCGAGTCCGCGGACGCCGGGGTCTCGATTTCGTCAGGCGTCTGCAGAACAGCTCCGGCGCCGTCCGCATCGACGGCGCCGACTACCCCGACATCGAGGCGGTCGACGCCAGGCTGGTCCGCCTCGGCCACGACCTCGGCGCCATGATCATCAGCACGGACTACACGCTGAAGAAGGTGGCGGAGATCCAGGGCGTGAAGGTGCTCAACATCAACGACCTCGCCAACTCGGTCAAGCCCGCGGTGCTGCCGGGCGAGGTCATCGAGGTCAAGATCCTGCGCGAAGGGCGCGAGCAGGACCAGGGCGTCGGCTACCTCGACGACGGCACCATGATCGTCGTCGAGGCGGGCAGCTCCCTGGTGGGCTCACGCGTCAAGGCCGAGGTGACCAGCGTGCTGCAGAGTCCCTCGGGGAAGATGATCTTCAGCCGGGTGAGCTCCGCTCCCCCGGCCGACGGCTGACAGGAGGCGATGGACGTGGAGGATCAGCAAGCCGCGGAGACCTGGGTCATCGTCGCGGCGGCCGGCGAGAGCCGGCGCATGGGCCTGCCCGACGGTGAATCCAAGCAGTTCCTCCTTCTGGGCGGCGAGACCGTCCTCGCACACTCCGTGCACCGCCTGCTCGCCATGGACTGCGTGCACGGCATCGTCGTGGTGCTGCATCCGTCGCACACGGTCCGGTTCGCCAACGAACTCAGCCTGTTCGATGACGCCAAGCCGGTGCTCATCGCCGAGGGCGGGCGAACCCGGTCGGACTCTGTGCGCGCCGGGCTGCAGATGGTGCCGGACTCCGCGACCGTGATCGCCGTGCACGACGGAGCCCGGCCGCTCTTCTCCAGGCACGTGTTCACGAGCTGTCTGGCGACGCTCGACGAGGCAGGCGCGGACGGCGCCGTCCCCGCCGTCGAGGTGAGCGACACGCTCAAGCGCGCGGGCTCCGACCTGGCGGTGGCGGCCACGGTCGACCGGTCCGGCCTGTGGGCGGCGCAGACGCCGCAGGTGTTCCGCGCCGCCGCCCTTCGCGACGTGTACGCCCGTACCGATCTGGACGGGGCGACCGACGACGCCATGCTGCTCGAGCGCGGCGGGTACACCGTGCGCCTCGTGGCGTCCACCCCGGCCAACGTCAAGATCACGACGCCGCAGGACCTCCCGCTCGCGGGGGCGCTCCTCTCCTGGGAGGTCGAGTCCGACGTTTAGGGTCGGCGGCGGCTACGACGCGCACCGCTTCGCGACGGAGCGCGACCTGGTCCTCTGCGGCGTGCGCATAGACCACCCCGAGGGGCTCGCGGGACACTCCGACGCCGACGTCGCCGTGCACGCCCTCATGGATGCGCTCCTCGGCGCCGCCGGTCTGGGGGACATCGGTGAGCTGTTCCCGGACACCGACCCCGCGTTCGCCGGCGCCTCGAGCATGGACCTCCTCGAGAGGGTCGTCGCGTGGCTGGCGAGCAACGGCTGGACGGTCGAGAACGCCGACGTGACCGTCGTCTGCGAGCGCCCTCGTCTCTCCGGCTACCGGCTCGAGATGCGCGAGCGGCTCGCCGGCGCCCTGCGCGTCGCCTGCGACGCCGTGAGCGTCAAGGCGACGACCACCGAGGGCATGGGGTTCGAAGGGCGTGGGGAGGGCATCGCCGCCCACGCCGTCTGCCTGCTCTCCCGCTGAGCACTGCTCGGCGTCCTCCGCCGTCATGCGGGGACAGGGGCCTTAAGCGACGACGGCCCGCGGCCGCGGGCCGTCGTCGTCGTGCGTGTGGTCCCGGGTCAGGAGACCTTGACGTCCTCGTCCTTGGACTCGGCCGTGGCGTCGCGCTTGACGTCCACGATCTCGTCGTCGGTGTCTTCGTTCAGGCCCTGCTTGAACCCGCGGATGCTCTGGCCCATCGACTTGCCGAGCTTCGGCAGCCGGGTGGCGCCGAACAGCAGCAGGATCACCAGAGCGATGATGATGAGTTCTGGTGCACCGAGGTTTGGCATGTGATGCTCTCCCGTTCTCTCCACGCGCCACGCCTGCGGGATAGCGCAGCCGTTTGGACGCTCTCGCTGTAGACACTGTAGAGCCTGCCGGGTGGTCAAGCAAGCCCGGGGCGTTCCCGCCGACGCCCCGGTCGACCCCCGGTCGCAAGGCGAGGGGCCGGGTCCCCGCGGGGACCCGGCCCCTCGCCGTCTCTGCCTGCAGCCGCGCTTGCGGCGCCGCCCGTCAGCTCAGGCCGCGGTCAGACCTTCCAGACCGCGATGTCGCCGACGTTGACGGCCTCTGTGGCGTCCACCGGGCCCAGCTTCTGGACCAGGTAGCCGCCCTTCTCGACGACCAGCGTGTACTCGCCCGGCTCGACGTCGTTGAGCCAAAAGTCGCCGTAGCTGTCCGTGACGGCGGAGCAGGTCGCTCCGGTGGCGACGTTCGTCGCCGTGACGGTCGCGCCCTCGGTGCACTCGTCGGCCTCGCTGTCGAACACGGCGCCGGCGATGAAGGGCTTGGGCAGGCCGATGTGGTACACGCGCGGCCCGACCTGGGCGTCGATCTCCGGCTTGAGCGGCTCGGCCTTCTCGATGAGCGCCCGGATCTCCGGGTCGTCCTCGTCGCCGAACCGGAACGCGCCGGTCGGACAGGCGTCCACGCAGCGCGGCTCGGTCCAGCCGTCGTCCAGGAGGTGTGCGCAGAACGTGCACTTCTGGGCGATGTTCAGCGAGTCGTTGAAGTAGATCACGTCCTCGTAGGGGCAGGCCTCGAGGCACAGCTGGTTGCCGCGACACTTGTCCGGGTCGATGATCACGGCCCCGTCGTCGCGCCGGTAGATGGCGTCGGCGTTGCAGGCCGGGATGCACGGCGCGTCGTCGCAGTGCTGGCAGATGCTGTGGAGGTACGTGACCTTGACCTTGGGCACCTGCCCGCGCACCTTGTCGTGCACCTTGTTCCAGAACTGCCCGGTGTCGGGCTGCGGCTTGGCGATCGGCGACCAGTCGTTGGCCACGTGCTCGTCCTTGCAGGCCACCTGGCAGTTGTAGCAGCCGTTGCAGATCGTGTAGTCGATGACGAGGACCTTGCCCATCACGCCCTCCCCCAGATGCACGCTTCCAAGCCGGGTCCAGCGCACGGGTGGAACGGCTTCTCGAACGCTTCCGGATACTTCGCCTTCAGCTCTTCCATGTCGGTCTTCTCGATGTTGACGAGGAAGCCGCTCACGGCGTGGCCGACGGCGTTCTTGGACGTCGTGCTGCGCGGCACGATGGTGTTGATCGCGCCGCCGCGGTCGAGCTCGCCGGGGACGATGGGGTCCCACTTGGCGCCGTGGTCGATGTACACCACGTCGGGCATGATGCGCTCGGTGACGTAGGCGCCGGAGAGCACGGCGCCGCGCTCGTTGAAGATCGTCACCACGTCGCCGTCCTTGATGCCGTAGCGCTCGGCAGTCGACGGATGCAGCCACACCGGGTGGTACTGGTACCCGTCCGGACCGGTGACCTTGCAGGTCTCGATCTCGCGCAGCCAGGTGATGTCCTCATGCTGAGAGTGGACGCTCCACCGCGGGTGGTTGGAGACGACGAGCAGCGGATACTTCTTGGCTCGCTCGGTCTCCAGCGTCTCCTCGTGGCTGATGCCGCTGGCGACCCACTTGGGCACGGGCGGCCGCTCGAGGTCGTTGGGGAAGTGCTCGGCGAGGCCCTGCGCCTCGAACTCGAGCTTGCCCGTCGGCGTGGTGAGCGGGTACTTCTCGGGGTCCTTGTAGAAGTTGTAGAACCCGGCCGGCACGTCCTCCCAGCCGTTGTCCGTGGGGACCGCGTAGTAGCCCTTCTCGTTGAGCTCCTCCCAGGTGATGAGGTCCTCGCAGCGCGAGGTCTCGTACCCGTACTTGATGAGCTCGGGGATGGTCTTGCCGCCGGTGTACTCCTCCTTGAGGCCGAGGCGCTCCGAGATCATGACGGCGATCTCGTAGTCGCTGTAGCTCTCGCCCAGCGGCTCGACGCACTTGTGTTCCGGGAAGAGCAGGTTGTACTGGCCGCTGAAGATGTCGCCGGCGATGTCGTCCTCCTCCAGCTTGGTGTTCACCGGGAGGATGATGTCCGCCAGGAGGCAGTCGTTCTCGAGCCACGGGTGCTGCGCGAACATGAACTCGATGTCAGGGTGGCGCATGGCCTTGACGTAGTCGTTGCCCGAGTTCCAGCAGGTGATCCAGCTCGGCGAGTCGGTCCATACCATGTGGATCTTGGAGCAGCCGTCGGCCGGGTACTTGTAGTGCTCGAACTGGTTGACGCGGTCGGCCGTCTCGGACTCGCAGCCCCACCAGTCGCACTCGCCCTCGAGGATGGCCTTGGGCACGTACGTCTTGGGGATGAACGACGGGTGGTTGCTCTCGTCCGGATGGCCGCCGGTGTAGGCCTTGCGGAGGTACGGCACGCGCAGCGGCTTGGGCTGGGCGTACTGGTCGGGCTTGTCGAACAGGCCCCACTCGATCATCTTGGCCTGGTTCTGGCCCGGCTTGCCCAGGCCCTGCATGGCCAGGCAGATGCCCTGCAGGCGCGCCGGCTCCGTCGCGTAGGGGCCGCGGATGCCGGGACCGCCGTTGCCGATGACGACGGTGGTGCGCTTGCTCGCCCACTCGTCGGCGAGGGCCTTGATGACGCGTGCGGGGACGCCGCAGATGGGCGAGGCCCACTCGGGCGACTTCTCGACGCCGTCCTCCTCGCCCATCACGTAGGCCTCGTACTTGTCGACGCCCACGGCGTGCGTGGCGAGGTACTCCTTGTCGTAGGTGCCGCGCTTGAACCAGCGATGCGTGATCGCCAGGTAGAGCGCGGCGTCCGTGTTGGGGAGCACCGGGATCCACCGGTCGGCGTGCACGGCGGCGGCGTAGTTGAGGTCAGGGCACACGTAGATCTGCTTGATGCCGATCTCGCTCCACCAGTAGCTCAGGCGGCTCGGGAGCTGACCCTGCCAGCCCCACGGAGTGGTCTCCTGGTCGCACCCCCAGAAGAGGAGCAGCTCCGCGTTCTTGGAGATGTCCCAGAGCAGGTTGCTCTGCTGACCCTGGCCGACGGGCTCGCACCCCCAGAAGTGCTTGTTGCCCCACCACCAGCCTTCCCAGCTGTCGGGCTGGCGGATCTGCAGGGTGAAGCCGCCCCAGGCGCGCAGCAGCTTGCGTCCCGCGCCGTGACAGGCCTGCACGACCTTGTTCTCGCCGTGCTGGTCGCACTGGTAGAGCAGCGCGGTCGGGCCGTACGTCTCCTTGATGCGGTTCATCTCGCTGACGATGATGTCCAGCGCCTCGTCCCAGGAGATGCGCTTGTACTTGCTCTTGCCGCGGTTCTGCGGGTTGCGCTCGCCGTTCGGGTCGAAGTCGACGCGCATCATGGGGTAGCGGATGCGGGCCGGCGAGTAGACGCGCTTCTTGTAGGCGATGCTGTACGGCGGGATCAGGGTCTTCATGCTGGGTTCGAACGTGCTCCCCCGCACCTCGAACTTCCACGGGTTGAGATCCGCCTTCTTGTACTTCCAGTCGTAGTGCATCGGACGGATGCGGACGATCTTGCCGTCCTTGACGTCCACCATCGACGCGTTGGACCCGTTCTCCGGGACGCCGCAGAAGCTGATGTCCCTGATAAGGGTCTTCTCGCCGGAGGCACCGGTCTTGCTCATGTCCTCCGCCATACCCACACCTCCCCATGGCCGCTGACCGGAAGACGGGCGCGATGGCCGGCGCGCCCGGGTTCCCCGAAGGTATTCCACGATGCGGATTAGCCCGACCGCATCACGGGCATAGTCTCCCTCCCTCACGGGCGATGTCAAGCAGATGCGGTGTTCTTCCCGCCGTCCCCGTCAAGCCATCCGGGCGTGCGGCATAGTAGACTGTCCCGCGTGGCCGTGCCGGGGCTCGCCGGCCGGCGGGAAGTTGGAGATGAGCGAACTCGGAGCCGGTCTCAATCCCCTGCTGATCCTGCCCTTCGCGGGCATGCTTCTGTCCATCGCCATCCTGCCGCTCGTCGCCGGCCGGTGGTTCAGCAGCGACCGCAACCGGGCGCTCGTCTCCGCGCTGTTCGGGGCGCCGGTCTTGCTGTACATCCTCGTCTCGCAGGGACACGCGGGTGTGGAGGCCGTGTTCACCACCTTCGAGCACTACGTCTCGCTGATCGTGCTGCTCGCCTCGCTCTTCGTCGTCTCCGGCGGCATCTTCCTCACGGGCGAGCTGCTGGGCACTCCGCGCAGCAATCTCGCCTTCCTCGGCATCGGCGCTCTGCTCGCGAACGTCGTCGGCACGACGGGGGCGGCCATGCTCCTCGTGCGGCCGCTCCTGCGCGCCAACCGGGAGCGGCGGTACCGCACCCACATCGTCGTCTTCACCGTCATGGTGGTGTGCAACATCGGCGGCATGCTCACGCCGCTCGGCGACCCGCCGCTGTTCCTCGGCTTCCTCGGCGGCGTCGACTTCTGGTGGACCCTGCGGCTGTTCCCGATCTGGGCGCTCGGGGTGGGGCTCACGCTGCTGGTGTTCTACGTCGTCGAGCGCCGTCTGTACGCCAGGGAGTCGCCGCTGGCGATCGCGGAGGACGTCGCCGACTACGTGCCGCTGGGCGTGGAGGGCAGGATCAACATCCTGCTGCTCCTCGGGATCGTCGCGGCGGTGCTCGCGTCCGAGCCGCTGGCCGAGGTGGGGCACGCGATCCACTTCCCCTTCGTGCGCGAGGTGGTGATGCTGGTGATGGCCGGCCTCTCGCTCCGGCTGGGCCCGGCCGCCCCCAGGGCCAAGAACGAGTTCTCCTGGGCGCCGATCGTCGAGGTGGCGGTCGTCTTCGCCGGCATCTTCGCCAGCATGATCCCGGCGCTCGCCATCCTCGAGGCACGCGGCGGCGAGCTGGGACTGGACCAGCCGTGGATGTTCTACTGGGCGACCGGGCTGCTCTCGGGGTTCCTCGACAACGCGCCGACCTACCTCACGTTCGCCGCCACGGCGATCGGCCTCCTCGACGTGGACGGCCTGGCCGGCCTCACCAGCCAGGCGGTCGTCCCGGCGGTGGGGCACGCCCCGGCCTCGTTCCTGGCCGCCATCTCGGCCGGGGCGGTCATGATGGGCGCCATCACGTACATCGGCAACGCCCCCAACTTCATGGTCAAGTCGATCGCCGAGGAGTCCGGCGTCAAGATGCCGCACTTCTTCGGGTACATGGCGTACGCGCTGGCGGTGCTCGTGCCGGTCTTCGCGGTCGTCACGCTGGTCTTCTTCGTCTGAGGACCGCCGCCGGCGGCCGCGCCCTCCGGGCGCCGGACCGGCGGCGCGGCGCTCAGTACTCGCGCAGGGAGTCGAGCCGGCCGGCCAGGAAGCGGGCGAGGCCGGCGCCGTCGTCGAGGCCGAACCTGTGCTCGTGCTCGAGATCGGCGTCGGTGACGAGGGCGATGGCCTCGCCGGGCGCGCACAGCGGCTCCGCGTGTCCGGCGCCGACGCGGAAGAGCTCCACCCTGTGCGGCGCCGTCCGCTTGTAGCCCTCCGCGACGACGATGTCGAAGCCGTCGTAGAAGCGCTCGACGATGTCGACGAGCTCCAGTTCCTCGTCGAGCCTGGCGATGAAGGCGAGGCGCTCGGGGGAGGCGATGACGTAGGCCTCGGCACCGGCCTGACCGTGCCGCCAGGAATCCTTGCCGGGGTGGTCGATCTCGAAGGAGTGCGCGTCGTGCTTGACGGTGCCGACGCGCAGGCCGAGCCTGACCAGCTCGGGCACGACCTTCTCGATGAGCGTCGTCTTGCCCGAGTCGCTCTTGCCGACGATCGCCACGAGGGCGGGTCTGCCGGTGCGTGCCGCTGTCTGCCGCTGCTCGCTCATGTCGCTGCAGCGTAGCGGACGGGGCGACGGGAGGAAACCCCGGCGCGGGCGACGCGGGCGGCGACGCGGGAGGGACGCGGGGAGGGCGGCGCGGGGGCGGGTCGACGGATCCGCTCGGGTGTCCGGCGCGTCCGGCGCCCGCGGCAGTCTACGCTTCGTAGACCTCGATCTCCATCGCCTTGACGGCCACGTACACGGGCCCGCCGTCGTCGAGGCGCAGCGAGGCGACGGCACCTGGGGTGACCTCCGCGATCACCGGCAGCTCGCCTGCGACATGCGCCCGCACGTGGTTCCCGACCACGTCGAGGTCCTGCACCTCGCCTCTCCAGACGTTGCGGGGCGAGCCGTCGGGCAGCGTGCGGTGCAGAGCGACCGCGCGCGGCGGCACGACGGCGAACACCTCGCCCTGGGGCAGCGGGTCCGCGGCGATCAGGCGCTGCCCTCCCGTCAGCCGGACCGCCCCCTGGTCCACGCGGCCGCGGTACAGGTTCAGGCCGAGCAGGTCCGCCACGTAGCGGGAACGGGGGTGGGACGAGAGCTCCTCAGGCGTCCCTGCCTGGACGACGCGTCCCGCCTCGAGCACGACCAGCTTGTCGCCGAGCGTCATCGCCTCGATGGGGTCGTGGGTGATGACGAGACAGGTCCCGGGGAAGGCGGCGAGGTGCCGGGTGAGGCCTCGCCGCAGCTCGGCCCTGGCGCCGGCATCCATGGCGGCGAGCGGCTCGTCGAGCAGGAGCAGGCGCGGGTCGGTGGCCAGCGCCCGCGCCAGCGCCACGCGCTGCGCCTGGCCGCCGGAGAGCGCCCTCGGCCTGGCGCCGGCGGCCTCCGCCAGTCCGACCCGGTCCAGCATCTCGTGCGCCCGCGCCCGCGCCGTCGCGCGGGGGGTCCCGCGAGCGCGCAGCCCGAAGGCCACGTTCTCGAGCGAGGTCATGTGCGGGAACAGCAGGTAGTCCTGGAAGACGACGCCGATGGGCCGCCGCTCCGTGGGCACGCGGACGCCGGCGGCCGTGTCCTCGAGGACCTCGCCGTCGAGCACCACCCGGCCCCGCTCGAGCGGCACGAGGCCGGCAAGCGCACGCAGCAACGTGGTCTTGCCGGCGGCGTTCGGTCCCAGCAGGACGACGACCCCGCTGGCTTCCACGGTGAGGCCGACGTCGAGGTCGAGCGTCCCCTTGCGCAGCGCGACGCGCGCCTCGAGACTCACGCCGTCCTCCGCTGTCCGGTGCATGAGCCGCTCATCGGCGTGGGAACCACTGGCCTCGCAGGCCGACGAGGACGGCGAGCGATATCGCCAGCATGACGAGGCTGAGCGTGATCGCCGCGCCGGCGTTGTTCTGCAGCGCGAGATATACGGCGAGAGGCATGGTCTGGGTCCTGCCCGGCATGTTGCCGGCGAAGGTGATGGTGGCGCCGAACTCCCCGAGCGCTCGCGCCCACGAGAGCGCGCTCCCGGCGGCCAGCGCCGGCGCGATGAGCGGCAGCGTCACGCGGCGGAAGATCAGCCAGCGTCCCGCGCCGAGGGTAGCCGCCGCGTCCTCGTAGCGCCGGTCCATGGCGCGGATGCCCGCCTCGACGGTGATGACCAGGAACGGCATGGCCACGAACGTCTCGGCGAGCATGGCTCCGAGTGTGGAGAAGGGCAGCGTCACGCCGAAGAGGCTGTCGAGCCACTGGCCGGCGATGCCGTTGCGGCCGAAGGCGAGCAGCAGCGCGACGCCGCCGACGACGGGGGGGAGCACCATGGGGAGCAGGACGAGGGCCCGGACGACGTTGCGCCCGGGGAACGGCACGCGGGCGAGCAGCCAGGCGAGTGGGACGCCGAACACGAGGGAGAGGCAGAGGGCGCCGAGCGAGCAGACAAGGGAGAGGCGCAGCGCGGTGAGCACGCCGGGCGCCGTGAGGTCGCCCGGCAGGCTCCCCCACGGCGCCCGGACGAGCAGGGCGACGAGCGGCAGGATGAGAAAGACGACGGCGACGGCCGCGAGCGGGACGAACCCGAGGGGCGCGCGCTCCCCGCGGCCTCGCACCCGGCGCTCGGTGTCGCTCGCGGGCGCCCACCACGGTGCGGGGCGGGGCCGGGGCGGCGGCGCGATGGCGTCGCCGGCCGTGACGGCCAGGCCGCCCGTCGGCAGGTGCTTGCCCGCGTCCGCGCGGGCGCCGCTGTCGCCGTCCTTCCTCATGGTGCCGGCAGGAACCCGTGATCCTCCAGGACCCGCTGGCCCTCGGCTGAGAGGACGTAGTCGACGAAGTCGGCGGCCGCGTCCGCGTGGGAGGAGGCCGTCACCGCCGCCAGCGGATAGACGGCGACGACGTTCTGCTCGTCGGGGATCGGGACGCCCTTGACGTCGCCGCTCGCGGCCGCCACGTCGGTCGTGTACACGATGCCGGCGTCGGCCTCGCCCAGCGCGACCTTGGTGACGACGCCCTTGACGCTGACCTCGAGGGACACAGGCTCGACCTCGACCCCCGCTTTGGAGAGGACGTCGCCGGCGTACTTGCCGGCGGGCACCTCCGGCGCCGCCAGGACGACCTTGATGCCGTCCCGGGAGAGATCCTCGAGGCCCGTGATGCCGAGCGGATTGCCCGGGGCGACGGCGATGACGAGCTTGTTGGCGGCGAACGGCCGTGGGCCGTCGACCAGGTCGCCGGCGCCGTCCATGGTGCCGGTGTCGGCGGTCGCGAGCACGTCGGCCGGCGCCCCCTGCCCGATCTGCGTCCCCAGGTCGTTGCTGCCGGCGAAGTTGAAGGCGACCTTCACGCCGGGGTGTGCCGCCGTGAAGTCGGCGCCGATCTGCGTGAACGCATCGGTGAGGGAGGCCGCGGCGAACACGGTGAGCTCGAGCTGCCCGGCGGCCTCGCCGCCCTCCGTCGTCGCCGGCGAGCCGCAGCCCGTCGCCGCGAGCGCGAGGGCGGCGAGAAGGGAGACGACGACGGCCCACAGGCGTGGTTCGCCGGCGGCCGCAGTGCGGCGCAAGCCGCCGCGACATCGGCTCCGCTGGATGTGGTGCGGCGGGCAGGCCGTCGCCGGCGCCTCGCCGTTCGGCTCGGTCGCGACGGCCCGACCACCATGGGTCGGGTGGTTCATGTCCCAGGCTCCTTTCCAAGCACGGGGAGGTCCGGGCGTTTCCGCCGGGGCCCACGACGGCGACTCGACGTCGCCGCCCCACGGTCTGTCCGTGGTACGGCCCAGCGCCCCTAGCGACTGCCGTAGGGCGAAGGGCTTGGAGATGGACGAAAGCGAGGGTACACCGCACGGCCGCTCGGCGGCAATCGATAGCCGGGCGGCGTCTGCATGGACCTGACCGGCGGCGCTCCCGCACCGGCCTTCGCTTTTCACCAGCCGCCGGCGTCCGGTAGGTTGAGCGCGTTCGTTCCCCGCGCAGGAGGACCGCGATGGCCATGTTGATCATCCACCACAAGGTCGGCGACTACGAGACCTTCAAGCAGGTGTTCCTCGACGACCAGGAGCGCCGCCGCCGCTCCGGGTGCAAGGGCGCCCGGGTCCACCAGAACGCGCACGATCCCAACGATGTGTGGGTCGTGCTCGAGTTCGAGACGGCGGAGCAGGCGCAGGCTCACGCCGAGGGGCTGGAGTTGCACGAGGCGATCAAGTGGGCGACCAGCAACGTGTCCATGCCGGACTTCGTCGTCCTGGAGAACGCGATGGAGACCGACGCATAAGAGGATCCTGCGGGCCCTCACGCGTCCCGCACGAGCCCGAGCCGCTCGACGAGGAACCGCGCCAGCGCGGCCGTGTCGTCGAGCCCGAAGCGGTGCGGATGGGCGAGGTCGGCGTCCGTGACCAGGGCCAGCGGCTCGCCCGGCTCGCAGACGGTGGACTCGTAGCCGGCGCCGGACCGGAAGACCTCCACGACGTCCGGCGCCTCTCGCCGGTACCCCTCGCAGACGACGAGGTCGTAGCCGGTGAAGAACCGGGAGACGATCTCGTCGAGCGCCGCCTCCCGGTCCTGACGGGTCACGAAGGCGACCTTGCCCGGCGACCCGACGGCGTAGGCGGAGGCGCCGGACTCGGAGTGGCGCCAGGAGTCCTTGCCGGGGTAGTCGATGTCGAGTCTGGCGACGCGTTTGACGGCGCCCACGCGCAGTCCGCGCGCGGTGAACTCCGGGATGATGCGCTCGATGAGGGTGGTCTTGCCGTTGTCCGGCCGCCCGACCACGCCGAGGACGGCCGGCTCGCCTGGGGCGCGCGGCGGCCGATCCCCGGTCCCGACGCCGGCGGTGGCGGCATCCGGCCTCAGGGCGCCGACGCGGCGCTGGGCCTCCGTCCAGTCGGCCGGCGTGTTGACGTTGAAGAAGCGCGTCGCGTCGGTGAAGGACACGCGCGCGACGCGCACGAGAGGGAAGAGGTCGAGCAGGCTGTGGGCGCCGCCGGCCAGCAGCGCGCGCATGTGTGGCAGGCAGGCCGGTCCGTACACGGCGTGCAGCGGCTCGAGGTGGTCCTCGGCGACCGGGAGCGCCACGTCGACGTCCCGGTAGGCGTCGATTACGCGGGCGACGGCGGCGGGATCGGGGGAGACGATGTCCGCCGCCAGGGCGAAGACAGGTTCGCCGAAGCGCGCGAGGACGCCGGCGAGCCCGCCCATCGGCGATCCGGGCACTTCGTCGGGGATCACCGCCACACCGGCGGGCAGGTCCGCCGGCGCCTGCTCCTCGCTGCGCACCGACAGGCCGACGACGGGGAAGACGCTGCCGAGGAACGCCAGGTTGCGCCGCAGCAGCGTCTCGCCGCCGAGGCGCAGACCGCGCTTGTCGCGGCCCATGCGCCGCGATTCGCCGCCGGCGAGCAGCACGCCGACCCGGACCTGTGCCTGAGGTGTGGGTGAGAGAGCCATGGTGAGACCAGCAGTCTAGCTCACCACGCCGGGGAGGGCGGAAGCGCCGCTACGCTTGACTTGCCGCCCTGCAACGGTACGATGCCCGTGATGCGGTACAGTGTGTCCGCATCGCGGATGAGTTCGGCGTTCGGGGGAACGCGGGCGGCCTCGGTCGGTCCGCCGTTGCATCTGGGAAGCGAGGTCTCGAGTATGGGCGAAGTCCAGCGACTCACCAACTGCACGACCGGTGGTCCGGTGTTCGTGGACGTGGCGGACGGCAGGATCGTCCGCATGTTCCCGATCGACCTGGCCGACGACGACAAGGGCGACTGGCTGATCGAGGCGCGGGGCAGGCGCTTCACTCCCCCGCGCCGCACCACGCTTTCTCCGCATGCGCAGGCGCAGCGGTCCATGGTCTACTCGCCGAACCGCAT
>JAAZAR010000088.1 GCA_012514235.1 Actinomycetota bacterium | reverse complement strand
GTCGTCTCCTCGAACGTGGACTTGGTGAGCAGCCCCACGCGCCAGCGGCGCGCCGCGCCGATCGCGGCCGTGAGACCGGCGATGCCGCCGCCGAGCACGAGCACGTCGAAGCTGCGCCGGTGCAGGGTCTCTCCGGAACGGCTCGCCACGTAGGGGCGGGTCATGGGACGCGCCTCAGTGCCGGCTCTCCATCGGTCACCGCTCACCCTTCCGTGGCGTCGTACAGCCTCACCTGCTGGTGCCGGGCACTGGCCTCGCCCAACCCGGCGACGTCGAGGTCCGGCATGCCCCTGGCGTGCTCCCACACCTCCGCGAGAGGAACGAGGACGAAGGCCCGCTTGACCATGCGCGGGTGCGGCAGCGTGAGTTCGGGGTCGTCAGACTCCGTGTCCTGGAAGAGCAGTATATCGATATCGAGCGTGCGCGGCCCGAAGCGCAGGGTGCGCGCGCGTCCGTGTTCGCGCTCTATCCGCTGGCACTCGTACAGCAGGTCCAGCGGCTGCAGCCCGGTCTCAAGGCACACGACCTGGTTGAGGAACAGGTCCTGGTCCTCGACGCCCTGGGGAGCCGTCTCGTAGATGCGCGACACGGCGACGACGCGCGTAGCCGGCAGCGCCGAGAGCGCTTCGCGCGCGGCGCGCAGGTACTCCTGCCTGTCGCCGAGGTTCGATCCCAGTGAGAGGAAGACCCGCTTGCCCTTCCGGCCGGGCGATGCTTCTCCGATGCCCTGCGTGGTCATGTGGTACGGACCACCCGGACGCGCGCCGCGTGGATCGGCAGCTTGACCGGCGGCGCGACCTTGCTCACGGAGACCTCGACGCGGAGCGGATCGAACTCGTCCCACAGCCCGTCGCAGATGACCGTCGCCAGGCGCTCGAGCAGGTGGAACTCGTTCCCCTCGACGACGCCGCGCACGTAGTCGACGATGCGGCTGTAGTTCACCGTGTCGTCGAGGTCGTCGCTCTGGCCGGCACCCCGCGGCTGCGGATCGACGCGCACGTCGACGACCAGCGTCTGGCCGATCGCCCGCTCCTCTGCCGTGACGCCGCAGCGCCCGCGCAACTCGATGCCCTCGAGGATGATGGACAGGCTCTGCGCCATGGGGCCTCCTTGACAGGGTCGCCGCAGGTCAGGGCGTCGTGACGCCCTCGCGCACGGCGAGCGCCACCCGAAGTGCTTCGAAGTTCGGCTTGACGTCGTGGACGCGGAAGATGTGTGCCCCCGCGAGGTAGCCGATGACGGTGGTGGCCACCGTGCCGATCATGCGGTCGGCGGGCTCGGCGCCGAGGATGGCGCCCAGGAAGCGCTTGCGCGAGGCGCCGAGCAGCACCGGCCGCCCCAGGGAGGAGAAGCGGTCAAGGTCGTCCAGCAGCGCCAGGTTGTGGGCGACGGTCTTGCCGAACCCGAGGCCCGGGTCGACCATGATCTGCTCCTCGCGCACGCCGCGCGACAGGGCGAAGGCGATGCGCTCCTCGAGAAAGCCGAGCACCTCGTCGACGACGTCGTCGTACCGCGGGTCGTCCTGCATGGTCTTGGGCTGCCCCTTCATGTGCATGAGGCACACGGGGCAGCCCGTCTCGGCCACCAGATCGACCATCCCGTCGTCGAACCGCAGGGCGCTCACGTCGTTCACGATGGTGGCGCCGGAGGCGAGTGCCCGCCGTGCCACCTCGGCCTTCATCGTGTCGACCGAGATCGGCACGCCGACGCTGCCGGCGAGGGCCTCGACCACCGGCAGCACCCGGCGCAGCTCCTCTTCCAGCGGGACGGCCTCCGATCCGGGGCGCGTCGACTCGCCGCCGATGTCCACGATGGAGGCGCCCTCACCGACCAGCGTGAGGGCCTGTTCCAGCGCGGCGTCGGCGGCGAGGAAGCGCCCGCCGTCCGAGAACGAGTCGGGCGTGACGTTGACCACGCCCATCACGGCCGGGAACGGCAGGTCCAGCGAGAAGGTCGGCGCGGCGTGCTGCACGGCGGGGGGTCAGCGCGGCGCGTTGATGAGGGCGAACACCTCGGCGCGCGTGGCCTCGTTGGTCCGGATCAGCCCGCGCACCGCACTGGTGACCGTCTTGGATCCCGGCGTGCGCACCCCGCGCATGCTCATGCACAGGTGCTCGGCCTCGATGAGCACGAGAGCGCCGGTGGGGTCGAGTGCCTCCTGGATGGCATCCGCGACCTCGCTGGTGATGCGCTCCTGCAGCTGTGGGCGCGCAGCCACCAGCTTCACGAGGCGCGCCAGCTTGCTGAGCCCGGCGATGTGCCCGTGTTCGCTCGGGATGTACGCCACATGCGCCAGCCCGTGGAAGGGCAGCAGGTGGTGCTCGCACACGGAGTAGAACGCGATGTCCCGGATGAGCACCATCTCGCGATGGTGGTCGCCGGGGATGGCCGTGAGCACCTCCGCGGGGTCGGGCGCGTCGATGCCGGCGAAGATGTCGGCGTACATGTCTGCGACGCGCTCGGGGGTCTTCTGCAGCCCGGGACGGTCCGGATCCTCGCCGATGCCCTCGAGGATCAGGCGCACGCCGGTCTCTATCTTCTTGCGGTCCACTTGGTGGTCAGATGCCCTCGCGGGCTGCTCAGGTCGCCTCGGGGTTGACCGGGTTGACGTGGGCGGGTTTGGGCACCGGCGGCTGCTTGGCGCGCTGCCGCTTCTCGGGTTCGGGGGGCTCCGCGCGGCGACGCCGTTCGCGCTCGTCGCGCTCGCGGAAGACCTCTTCCTCCGACAGCCCGTCGACGAGGCCCTGGAACTCGTGTGCCTCGATGGTCTCGCGAGTGATGAGGATCTTGCTGATGCTGTCCAGCAGGTCGCGCTTCTCGACCAGGAGGTCCTTGGCGCGCTGGTGCGCCTCCTCGATGATGCGGCGGATCTCGTCGTCGATCTGCTTGGCGATCTCCTCCGAGTAGTCCGCCTGGTGCTGCATCTCGCGGCCGAGGAACGGCATGGACTGGTCGTGACCGAGGGTCCGCGGGCCGAGCTCCTCGCTCATGCCGTACCTCATGATCATCTGCTTGGCGGTGGCGGTGGCCTTCTCGAGGTCGTTGGCGGCACCGGTGGTGATCTCGCCGAAGACGACTTCTTCCGCGGCGCGTCCGCCGAGCGTCATGGACAGCGTGTCCATGAGCTCCTGCTTGGTGGTCAGGAACTTGTCCTCGGTGGGCAGCGAGATCGTGAACCCGAGCGCCTGGCCGCGGCTGACCACCGAGATCTTGTGCACCGGGTCGGTGAACTCGAGGAAGTGACCGACGAGGGCATGGCCCATCTCGTGGTAGGCCGTGATGGCCTTCTCCTTCTCGCTGATGATGCGCGTCTTCTTCTCCGGTCCGGCGAGGACGCGCATGATGCCCTCTTCGAGTTCGGTCATGCCGATGAGCTTCTTGCCGTGGCGCGCCGCCAGCAGCGCCGCCTCGTTGACGAGGTTGGCGAGGTCGGCGCCGGTGAAGCCCGGCGTCTGGGCGGCCAGCGCGTCGAGGTCGATGTCCTTGTCGATCGGCTTGCCGCGGGAATGGACCTCGAGGATCTGCTTGCGCCCGGGGCGGTCCGGACGGTCGACGACGATCTGCCGGTCGAAGCGACCCGGGCGCAGCAGCGCCGGGTCGAGGATGTCCGGGCGGTTGGTGGCGGCGATCAGGATGATGTTGTCCTTCATCTCGAAACCGTCCATCTCGACGAGCAGCTGGTTGAGCGTCTGCTCGCGCTCGTCGTGGCCGCCGCCGAGGCCGGCGCCGCGGTGGCCGCCAACCGCGTCG
>JAAZAR010000034.1 GCA_012514235.1 Actinomycetota bacterium | reverse complement strand
CTGGCGGCGATGATCGACGAGATCAACGAGACCCGCGACGAGCACATCATCACCATCGAGGACCCGATCGAGTTCCTCCACCACCACAAGAAGTGCCACGTGAACCAGCGCGAGGTCGGGTCGGACACGAAGGGCTTCGACCGCGCCCTCAAAAGCGCCCTCCGCCAGGACCCGGACATCATACTGATCGGTGAGATGCGCGATCTCGAGACGATCTCGACGGCGCTCACGGCGGCGGAGACGGGGCACCTCGTGTTCGCGACGCTGCACACCCAGGACGCGCCGCAGACCATCGACCGCATCATCGACGTCTTCCCGCCGCACCAGCAGGCGCAGGTGCGCGTGCAGCTCTCGACGACGCTCATGGGCATCTGCACCCAGCAGCTGCTGCCGACGCGCGACGGCAAGGGGCGCTGCGTCGCGTGCGAGGTCCTCGTGCCCACGCCCGCCGTCCGGCACCACATCCGCGAAGGCAGCACGCAGCAGATCCCAGGCGCCATCCAGATGGGGGGCAAGAGCGGGATGCAGACCATGGACGGCGCCCTCGCCGACCTGGTGCGTGCCGGGAGCATCTCAGAGGAGCTGGCCCTCAAGAGGTGCTCCGACCCGGACACCTTCTCACGCATGCTCAGGCAGAACGCCGCCTGAGCAAGCCGCGTGGCTGTCCGGCGGCAACGGAAGGGGAGCGCCAGTATGAGCGCAATTGCTTACCTTACGCACTTAGTACGTCCCTGAGCGGAACCTGCTTGCGCATCTGGAACGAGGTTCCGCCGTCCGGAAGCGCTCAGGATCCGGGCCGCTCCGCGTCTGCCGATCCTGTCGCTCCGGTCAGCACGTCCTCCCGGAGCACCCGGCGGAACCTCTGCGGCTCCTCGAACGCGGGGCTGTGGGCCGACCGCTCGAAGGTATAGAAGCCCTTGACGGGCGCGCGCAGCAGGTCGAAGTACGCGCGCGCCAGCCCGTGGTTGGTGGTGTAGTCGTGGGCGCCCTGACAGACGTAGAGGGGCACGCGGAGCTCAGTCACCCGTCTCGTCAGGTCGGTGGCGAGGAACTCGTCCCACAGGATGCGCCGGGACCACGCCTTGCCGCGCCAGATGGCCAGTATCTCGCGCGGCGAGTAGGCGGGCGTCCGCCACACGGGGAAGAAGACGCCGGTCACGACCGACTCCATGTCCCGCGTGGTGCCGATGCCGATGCGGTGCATCGCCTTGTCGCGGATGCGCATGTAGGCCTTGGGCAGCGGCGCGTCCATGGTCACCGGCGCCGCCTCGAGTGCCTTGACCATCCGTGCGTCGCCGCGCCGGCGGTACTCGGCCAGTTCGTGATCGTAGGCCAGGACCTCGGCGCGTTGCTGGTGCGAGACCTGGCCCATCCCGATGTAGGCGTGGAACGCCTCCGGCGCCCTGGCCGCCGCCTGGATGCCGATGAAGCTGCCCCAGGAGTGGGCCAGCAGGTAGACCTTGTCACGCCCGAAGCGGTCGCTCAGGTGTGCGGCGACGGCGATGGTGTCGTCCACCAGTTGGTCCACAGTCATCGACGTGCGCAGCATGCGGCGGTCGAACGAGATGCCGGCGCCGCGCTGCTCCCACCAGCACACCACGAAGTCGCGCTCGAGGCCCGTGGGGTGCGTCCTGTCCAGGAAGTACTCGGGCATGCCGGGCCCGCCGTGGACGAACAGCAGCACGGGCTTGTCGGCGCAGTAATCCGAGCCGTCGTGACCGCGGATGAACATCCCCTGGCGCACGCCGTTGATCTGCACCCAGCTCTTCTCCACGGCGGGAGCCTATCGCACGCGACGAGGATCGCGTGAAGCCGCTGGGGGCGGACCTGGCCGTGCCGCGCAGGCTAGACTTGGCCCCGGCTGTCGACCGTGAGTCCCGAGCGACAGCCTCCAGCCACGGAGACCGGGGAGGTCGTCATGCGTCGCAAGGACAAGCCGATGGAGCGCCGGGAGGACCTGGACCGGGTGCTCTCGACCGCCAAGTACGTGACCGTGGCCCTGTGCGACCGGGGACGCCCCTACCTCGTCACCCTCTCCTGCGGATACGACGCGGAGCACTCCTGCCTGTACTTTCACTGCGCCCCCAAGGGCCGCAAGGTCGAGGCGCTGGAGCGTGACGCCGAGGTGTACGGGCAGGCGCTGGTCGACCTCGGCTACCAGCAGGGCTTCTGTGACCACCTCTTCGAGACGGTGCAGTTCGAGGGTTCCGTGGCCTTCGTCACGGACCACGCCGCCAAGGTGCACGCCCTGGAGGTCATGATCCGGCAGCTCGAGGACGACCCGGAGCCGGTGATCGCCGCGCAGACGAAGGAGAGCTCGGTCGCGAAGGTGACCATCGGCCGCATCGACATCCGGAGCCTCTCGGGGAAGAGGTCCGCCAAGGTGCTCGTGCAGCTGTAGCGCAGGCGCGGATCAGTCGCCGCAGGTCGCGCGCGCCCTGCGGGACTTGTCTCCCGGCGGGCACCCACGTACAGTGCGGTCGGAAGCCGCTCGTGCCGGAGTCCACGAGCGGCGCAACCGTCCCGAGGAGGCCGTCCCATCGCTCTCACGCGCGCCGACCGGATCACCATCCTCCTTGCGGCGGTACTGGTCGGCGTCTTGTCTCTCGCGCGGATCCCCTCGTACATCCTCTTCCACACCGTGGCGGAGCTCGTCTTCGTCGTCGTCTGCCTCTCCGTCATCATCATGGCGTGGGCGCTCTACCAGTTCCTGGACGACGACTTCGCCGTCTTCCTCGGCGCCGCCCTGTTCGCCGTCGCGTCACTCCACGTGGTGCACGTCGTCGACTACCCGGGGCTCGGCCTCGTCGGCGGATCGCTGGACTCGCCCACGCAGCTCTGGCTCGCCGCCCGCTTCCTGCTGGCTGCGGCTCTCATCGCGGCTGCCTTCGTCGTCGGCAGGAGGATCGACCTGCGGATCACCGCCCTCGTCCTGGCGGGGTACGTCGCGGTGGTGCTCGCCTCCATCTACTGGTGGGACGCGTTCCCCGAGACGCTCCACGACGGCGGGCTGACCACGTTCAAGACCGCGGCCGAGTACGTGATCTGCGCGCTCCTCGTGGTCGCCACCGTGCTGCTGTGGCAGCGGAGGGAGAGGCTTCCCGGCGGCACCTGGCGACTGCTGCGCGCCGCCCTGGTCGCCAGCATCGTCGCCGAGGTCTGGTTCACGCTGTACCAGGTGGCCTCCCAGTGGCCCAACATGCTCGGCCACTTCTTCCTCGCGCTCTCCGCCGTCCTGCTGTTCCGCGCCGTGGTCGACGACGGACTGGCGCGGCCGCACGCGCTGGCGGTGAACGCCCTGAGCGAGGCCGAGACCATGCACCGGCGGCTGGAGCAGGCGCTCATGCCCAGCCTGCCGGTGGACCGGCCCGGCCTGACCGTGCTGAGCAGCTACCTGCCGGGCGAAGAGCGGCTGCAGCTCGGAGGCGACTTCATCGACGTGCTCGATCGCGGCGACGACGGCGTGGCCGTGATCTGCGGGGACGTCAGCGGGCACGGCGCCAACCCCGCCGCGCTCGGGGCCATGCTGCGTGTCAGCTGGCAGTCGTTGTGCGCCGCCGACGTCGACGCCACCACGATGGTCGACAGCCTGCGTGAGGTGATCGAGCGCGAGCGTCAGAGCGAATGGACCTACGCCACCATCTGCCTGGCCTGGATCGATCCGCAACTCGGCGAGCTGCGCCTGGTCTCGCTCGGGCACCCGCTCCCGCTCCTCGTCGCGGACGGGAGCGTCGCCCCGGTGCAGGTCAGGCCGATCACGCCGCTCGGCCTCTGGGACGACCCGGTCGTGACGCCCTCGATCATCCCTCTGCCGGACGGCTGGAGGCTCTTCTTCTACACCGACGGCCTCATCGAGGGCCGCGTGGCCCCGGGCTCCTCCGAGCGCTTCGGGGAGGGGCGGCTCGTCGAGGCCGTCGAGCGGCTGTGCTGCGCTTCGTTCGACGAGCAGTGTCTTGAGGAGCTGCTCGAGGAGGTGCGGAACGCGGGATGCGAGCCGTTCGCCGACGACGTGAGCGTTATCCTTGTCTCGCAGGCATCGGAGGTGCGGCCGCGGGAGGCCGACGGCGCCGTTCCCGCGCCTCAGGCCACGCGCCAGGCTCCCGGCTGCTGTCCGGCGACGCCGGAGTGACCGCGCCGGGCGCGGCGCCGGCGAGCGATCGTGCCGTGCGCGGCGCGGAGTGACCGGCCCGGGCGCAGCGCCTGCGAGTGACCGGCGCAGCCACCCTTCCCTGCGTCAGCGCGCCGCCGGCGGGAAGATGGCTTCGTCCTCGGCGAAGTCGTCGCCGCTGCGCGGCGCGCCTGACACGACGAGCAGCGCGCCGGTGAAGGTGACGAGCACGCCCGACACGAGCTGAGGGGTGGGGTGCAGCCCCGTGAGCACCATCGAGAAGACGATCGCCCACACGGCGTACAGCGAGTTGAGCGGCATGGCGCGGCTGGCGCCGGCGAGGTGGTTCGCGGCGTAGTACGTGAGGTAGGAGGCCGCGCCGGCGGCGGCTGCGCCGAGGACGACCCAGAGGCTGGTGCTGCCGAGGGCAGACGCCAGGACGGGGAGGCCTCCGACCAGCGGCAGCACCACGACGACGTAGACGGCGACGGAGGTCGCCATGCGCAGCGTCCCGGCGACCACCGGCTCCACGGCCTTCATGGCGTGGATGGCCAGCACGCCCTCCACGCCCCAGCCGAGGGTCGCGACGGCCGCGAGAGCGATGCCGAGATAGAAGTGCGGCAGGTCGCCGTCGGGCGGCGTGTAGGTGGCGATGATGGCGCCCGTCACCGTCACCGCGATCCCCAGCCAGCCGCGTCGCGAGACCTGCTCGCGCAGGAAGACGCGGCTGAGCACGGCGCCGACCGCGGGGTAGGTGGCGCTCAGCGCCAGCGCGTAGGCCGCCCCGGCGTACCTGATGCCGAAGAGATAGCCGGACATGGCGATGGGCCCGCCGATGACGGCGGCGACGCACAAGATGAGGCCCTGCCGGCTGGCGAGGCTGCGCGACAGCCGGCCCAGCCGGCCGGTGGCGGCGTTGAAGGCCACCATCCAGCCCGTCGCCAGGCCGTCGTGGAGGGCGGCCGCGGCGAGCGGAGCCACCAGCGCAGCCGCCCCGACGAACGGCGTCATCGCCAGCGCTACTCCGAGGATGACGCCGTCCGCGCCCCAGAACACGCCGGAGAGCAGCGCCCAGGCCAACCCGGAACGACGGTACGTCAGGGGCGCGGCCGCTGTTGCCGGAGCGGCTGGTGCGGCCGCTGTTGCCGGCGCGGCTGATGGCACGGCCGCGCCTGCGGCCGCGCCCGCACCGGCGACGTCGGCCACCGCCTCGCCCCCCGTGATGACGGTGGTCACGACAGTCCCTGCGCCACGCGGCACTCGACGCCGTGCGCTCCGCGCTCGATCTCGGCCGCGTCCGACACCAGGCGCTCGCGCAGGGGCGCCCCGAACGTCGGGGCCGCGAGATCGAGCGCGGCGTACTTGTGGGCTCCGAGCTCGTGCCCGGGCAGGAGTTCGACCGTGCGGACGGCGGGACGGCCGGCGACGAACTCCCCCAGGGCACGCATGCTCTCCCGGTCGTCGTTCACTCCCGGGAGCACGGGCACCCGCACCACCACCGCTGCGCCCAAAGCCAGCAGCCTCTCGAGATTGTCGACGATCAGCTCGTTGCGCACGCCGGTCAGTCTCTCGTGCCGGAGCGGGTCCACGAGCTTGATGTCGAAGAGGAAGAGGTCGGTGAGTCCGGCTGCCTCCTCCAGGTCGTCCCAGCGAGCGTAGCCGCAGGTCTCGACCGCGGTGTGGTAGCCCCAGCGTCGACAGCGCCGCAGGCACTCGAGCAGGAAGAGGGGCTGCGAGAGTGGCTCGCCGCCGGAGAACGTGACGCCGCCGCCCGACCGCCGGAAGAAGGGCGCGTCCCGCCGCACCTCCTGCATGACCTCGTCCACGGACACGCTGCAGCCCATCAGCCGGCGCGCCTGCCGGGGGCAGGCGGCGGCGCACCGTCCGCAGGCGGCACAGAGGCGGCGGTCAGTGAGGGGGCGCCCGCCGTCGATCGTGACGGCGCCCCGCGGGCAGGCCTCCGCGCAGCGGCCGCAGCCGACGCAGAGGTTCGCGAACCAGGCGATCTGCGGGTCCGGCCGCTGCGACTCAGGGTTGGCGCACCAGGCGCAGCGCAGCGGGCAGCCCTTGAGGAAGACGACCGTGCGGATGCCGGGGCCGTCGTGCAGCGAGAAGCGCTGCACGTCGAAGACCCGGCCCGTCACGCCGGGCTCGGTCACGTCCGCCTCATCGCGCCGCACGCCCGCCTCGCCGCCACCGTTCCGTCCGCCGGTCGCCGCGTCAGAGGCGGGCGTTCGCCGTCCGGGAGATGATGTCATTCTGGATGTCCTCGTGCAGCTCGACGAAGAAGGCGCTGTAGCCGGCCACGCGGATCAGCAGCGACCGGTACTCGTCCGGGCGGGCCTGCGCGCAGCGCAGCGTCTTCTCGTCGACCACGTTGAACTGGATGTGGTAGATGGGCAGGTCGAGGAAGGCACGGAGATAGGCGGCGAAGCGCTGCAGGCCCTCCTCGCCGGCCAGCACCTGGGGCTCGAACTTGACGTTGAGCAGCGTGCCGCCGTCGAGGTCCTCGTGCTGGAACTTGCCGACCGAGCGCAGCACGGCCGTCGGCCCGAGCCGGTCCGTCCCCTGGTTCGGGGAGACGCCGTCGGCGAGCGGCTTGCCGGCCTTGCGGCCGCTCGGCAGCGCCGCCACGGTCATGCCCTGGGGCACGTTCGAGGACACCGGGTACCAGGACGGCATCATCTTGCCGCCGGTGAGCGTGTCGTACTTGTCGTGCTCGGCGACGACGAAGTGCGCGAAGTGGCGCACGTACTGGTCCACCGCGTCGTCGTCGTTGCCGTACTTGGGAGCGGAGAGGCAGAGGTCGCGCACCTCTTCGTAGCCCTCGAAGTCGGCGCGGAGCGCCTCGCGGAGCTCGTCCATGGTGAGGCGCTTCTCATCGTAGACGAGCTTCTTGACGGCGGCCAGGGAGTTGACGCCGTCGGCGATGCCGATGCCGAGCGTCCCGGGGCCGCGCTTGTAGCGGGCGCCGCCGCGCAGCAGGTCGGCGCCGTTGTCGATGCAGTCGAGGATCAGGGACGAGGCGAGCGCGCACGGGAGCAGGTCGCGGTGCAGCGCCTCCGTGATGTGTCCCTGGATGGCGATGTGGCGCAGCTCGTTGGCGAGCTGCGCCATCACGGCCGCCTCGAACTCCTCGAAGGTCTCGAAGTCGTTGGGGTCGCCGGTCTCGAGCCCGAGCTTGCGGCCGCTCAGCAGGTGCTCGCCGTTGAAGAGCGCGAACTCGACGGCGGAGCCGAAGTTGTAATGGCCGTAGTCGCTCCACTGGTGGAGCTTGCCGGGCAGGTTGGGCTCGACGCAGCCGACGAGGCACCAGTCGCGCGCGTCCTCGGTCGTGGCGCCCTTGCGCAACAGGGCCTTGATCCCGACCTCGTCGTTGTGGATCGCAGGGAACCCCGTGCCCAGGCGTGCGAGCTCGGCGACCTTGAGCAGGAACTCCTCCGGGCAATTCCGGTGCAGGCGCACGGCGACCGACGGTGAGTTGAGACGGCAGTCCATGGTGGCCTGCAGCATCATGTAGCTGACGGCGTTGGTGGCGTCCTCGCCGTCGGCCTTGACGCCGCCGGCGGTGACGTTGAAGAAGCCCTGGTAGCCGGCGAAGTACTGGCAGCAGTTGGCGTTGAGGATCCAGCACTGCTCCGCGAACTTGATCCACAGGCACTCGAGCAGCTCCTGGGCCTCGTCGTGCGTCAGCTCGCCGCTCTGCAGCGCCGCCTCGTAGTAAGGGAACAGGTACTGGTCCATGCGGTTCGGCGAGTACGAGGGGGCGTTGAGCTCGATCATCAGGCTGAACTGCGCGAACCACACGAGCTGCAACGCCTCGTGGAAGGTGCGCGGCGGCTCCGTGGCGATCCAGTCGCACACCTCCGCGACCTTCTCGAGCTCGGCGGCGCGCTCCGGCGACGATCTCCTCGCCAGCTCGCGCGCCGCGTCGGCGTGCCGGCGCGCGAGGATGCCCATCGCCTCCATGGCGATGATCACGGCTTCGAGGAAGTACCCCTTCTCCTCGTTCGCCGGGTCGGCCGGGTCGAGCGCCGCCAGCCGCTCCTCGGCCCAGCGGCGGATGCCGCCCCAGCCCTTGGGGAGCAGGATCTCGCCGTAGCCGGGGGCGATCTCGCCCGGGCCGGACTCCGTCTTGATCTCGACGTCGATCACGCCGGTCTCGTAGCCGAGCGCGCGCGTGTCGGCCGGCACCCGCTTCAGCCAGTGCTCGATGACCGTCTTGCCCTTCCAGTAGGGGTAGATCTGCTCGCGGAAGAGCTGTTTCTGCTCCTCGTCCACGATGTACGGGTCCTGCGGCCGCGTGCTCAGCGTGTCGAGCTCCTTGTCGAACCAGTAGTTCGACATCTCAGGACCGAGGATGCCGGTCCGCGGTTTGCGGCCGGCGTTGCCGACGATGAGCTCATCGTCCTGGATGAGGATGGTCTTGGTCTCGCAGATGCGCTTGAGGCCCTTGGCGCGGCGGATGACCATGGGCTTGCCCTCGGTCTCCTTGAAGACCTCGGTGTAGGAGAGGGCGCGCTCGAGGCACACCGACGGCTTGTGCGTGAAGTACTGCGCGCGGAGGCGCGCGATGCGCGGCCGGAGGTCCGCCTCCCATTCCGCGCTCACGGGCAGGGAGACGACCGTGCCTCCCTCGATCTCCTCGGCCCTGGTTGCCATCCTGGCCCCCCTCCTCGATCCTCGACCGGCGGTGCAGATCCACACGGGATCCATGGCCCCAACTCACCCGACCGGGTGAGTTGGGCTGATGTTACTCCACTACCCCGCGCTGTCAACGTTGCCGAGGGCCAGTCAGCGCCGGACATCGTGGTTGACTCACCCGGTCGGGTGAGTATGCTCGGGTGGCGCACGCCTTCTCGTCGACTGGGTAAGCTGGTAGCCGCCAGGCTCCTCCGGCGACCCGGAAGCAGATCGGACAGACATGACCGCGACTCAACCTGAAGAGGACGGGCGGACCGACGCCCAGGCCTTCGGCGTACGCAGCCCCGTCCCGCATAAGCTCCACCCGACGGCCCAGAAGATCCTCGCGGCGGCGCTCAAGATCCTCACCGAGCGAGGCTACCGGCGGATGACACTCCAGGCGATCTCGGCGGAGGCCAAGGTCAACAAGGCCGGCGTGTGGTACTACTTTGGCGGCAAGCAGCAGTTGATGAGGGCGCTGCTCGAGGAACTCGTGATCAGCCAGTCGGGCGTCTTCGGCCGCACCCCTCCCGAGCATGCGACGCTCGAGGAGCGCATCGACCTGTTCGTCGGCAGCGCCCGGCAGCTCGAGGACCGGGTGAGGAGCTTCTCGGCGTTCTACGAGCTGCTGCCCGAGGCCTCCCGCGACGCCGACCTCCACGAGCACCTCAAGACCATCTACCAGGCCTGGTACGACTGGGCCGCGGAGGTCCTCTCCCCGGTGAACACGACGTCCGACTACGCGCGCCTTGGCGAATTCGCCTCGGTCCTGCTCGACGGCCTCTACATCCAGATGGTCGTGGCGGCCCCCGGATTCGACCTCGAGGCCGCCCTGGCGAACGCTCGGGAGGCGTTGCTGCATCTCGCTGCGCAGGGGGCGGTCGAGTCCGAGTGACCGCGAAGAAGCTGGTCATGTTCGACTTCGACGGGGTGATCGCCGACTCCTGGTGCGGGCAAGTCCCCGTCTTCGTGGAGACGCTGCAGGCGCACGGTCTGCACGACCGGGCCACGTCGGCCGTCTTCCGTGACCTCATGGACTCGAACTGGTTCGAGGGGCTCGCGAGGGCAGGACTGCCGGACCACGTCGTCTCCGAGATGGAGGAGGCGTGGGCGGAGCTGACGCCTGAGCTCTTCTCCGGTATGCCGGAGGTTATCGAGCGGCTTGCCGGGGATCACGTCGTGCTCGTGATCACCTCCAGCGCCACGTCCGACGTGCGGCGAGCGCTCGAGGCGAGCGGAGTGAGGGGCGTCGCGGACGTCATGGGCGGCGACATCGAGTCGAGCAAGACGCTCAAGACACGAGCGGCCCGCAGGCGCTACGGCGGGTCGCTCGAGCCCTGGTACGTCTGCGACACCGTGGGAGATGTCGTCGAGGCCAAGGCTGCCGGCGCCACCGTCGTCGGCGCGGCCTGGGGATGGCACGGCGAGGAGCGCCTTCTGCGCTCGAGACCCGAGTGGATTGCCCGGCGTCAGTTTGACCTGCTCGATCTGCTTCAAGAGTGAGATCGGGCCGGCTCGCCGGGCCGGCCTTCCTCATTCTCACGGCGCTGGGTCCCAGAGCGGCCAACGTCCGCGGTCTCACGAGGGCGCAACGCCGGGGAAGGATAGGGTGCGAGCCGTCCGATGGGAGCCGATTCGTCCGGAGCATCCATCGTGCTGTGGACGCTGGAGGAGGAGGGAGTCGTGGAAGTCCGCGTCGCGGGTACCGGAGACCTGGCCGACGGCCAGATGACCACCGTCAAGGTGGGCGACCGCACGGTGCTGCTGGCCAGGGTGGACGGGAGGTTCTGTGCGACGGCGGCCCGCTGCCCGCACTGGGGCGGGCCGCTGCGTGAGGGAAACCTCTCGGGCCCGCGACTGCTCTGTCCCTGGCACAAGGCCACGTACGACGTGCGGAGCGGTGAGCTGCTCGAGCCGCCCGCTCTGGACGGGATCGCGACCTACGCGGTCAGGGTGGACGGCGAGGACGTCTACGTGGAGGACCAGAGGCGTCCCCCGGCCGGAGGCGCGAAGGGTGGGCGCGACCCGTCCGATACCCGGACCTTCGTCGTCGTCGGCGGCGGAGCCGCGGCTCAGGCGGCGATGGAGGAGTTGCGGCGGCGTGGCTACGCCGGCCGCCTCCTGATGATCACCCCCGAGGACACGTGGCCGTACGACCGCCCCAATCTGAGCAAGGACTACCTGGCGGGAGAGCTGGGGGAGGACATGCTGCCGCTGCGTCCCCCGGCGTTCTACGACGAGCTCGGGGTCGAGCGGGTGGCCGGCCGCGTGGCCGAGCTGGATGCGGCCGGCCGCACCGTGGTGCTCGAGGACGGGACGACGCTCGCGTTCGACGCCGCGCTCGTGGCAACCGGCGGCGTCCCGAGGCGGCTGGACGTTCCGGGCGGCGATCTGCCCGGCGTGGTCACGCTCCGCTCCCGGGCCGACTGCGAACGCCTCATCGGACTCGTCGACACGGCGAACCGGGTCGTCATCGCCGGTGCCGGGTTCATCGGCATGGAGGTGGCGGCGAGCCTGCGGACGCGGGGCCTGGACGTCACGGTGACCGCGCCCGATGCCGTGCCCTTCGCCGCTGCGTTCGGCGAGCGTGTCGGCCGCATGGTGCAGGCCGTCCACGAGGAGCACGGCGTCCGCTTCGCTCTGGGACGGAAGATCGTCGCCATGGAGGGTGACGGAGCCGTACGTGGCGTCCGACTCGATGACGGATCGACACTGCCGGCGGACATCGTGGTGGTCGGCATCGGGGTCGCGCCGGCGACGGAGTTCGTGGGCGGGATCGACCTCGACCGCGACGGCGGGATCCCGGTGGACGGCCGGCTTCGGGCGGCCGAGGCCGTCTGGGCCGTCGGCGACGTCGCGCGCTATCCCGATCCGTACAGCGGAAAGGACGTACGCATCGAGCACTGGCGCCTCGCCGAGCAGCACGGGCGCGCGGCGGCGGCGAGTATGAGCGGCGACGACGCGGCGTTCACGGGCGTGCCGTTCTTCTGGACGCAGCACTTCGACCTGCAGCTCGGCTACGCCGGCGCGGGCCGAGGCTGGGACGAGCATCTCGTGCTGGGGGATCCGGACGGCCGCGACTTCACCGTCGTCTTCGCGGCCGGGGACCAAGTGCTCGCGGCCTGCGGCACGCGCGACACGGAGCTCGGCGCGTTCATGGAGCTGATGCGCCTCGGGCGCCTGCCGTCGTTCGGCGAGCTTACGGGCGCCCGGCACGGCGTGTTCGCCGAGCGGCTGAGGGGCGTGGCGTGAGCCTGCCGCGGTCCTAGCGGCCGCGCAGACGGTCGAGTCTCTCGTGTGCCGCGTCCAGCGCGGCGCGCGCCTTCTCGAGCTCCTCGCGTGTCTGCTCCCAGTGGCGATGGGCCTGGCGCTCCTCGGCCTCGGCCGCGCGCAGTCCGTCGGCGGCTTCCCGAAGCTCGTCCTTCGCCTTCTGTAGCCGGCGCGCTGCTTCGTCGTCGCGCCGCTCATCGCTCCGCCGCCGCTCGGCCGGCCGCGACTCGCTGTCGCTCCGTCCGCCGCCGCTCGAGATCCCCTTCTCGGGAGCGCGCCGCGGCTGGTCGTCGCTCTTCGCCGCCTTCGGACCGGCTTCGTCGGGTGCCGGTCCGGCAGGCCTTGACTGCGTCGATCTAATCGCCCCGCCCCGGGCTTTCCGGGTCGCGGGCTCGAGGCGCCGGCCCTCGGCCGGCGCGTGCTCGAGCAGGGTGCCGAAGCCGCTCGGCTCAAGCTCGCGCTCGAGCCGCGCCTCCAGGAGACGCTGCGCCGCGTCGTCGTCCACGGCGGCTGCGAGCAGCGACTGGCGGACCTCCTCGCCCCCGGCGGCGAGGAGCCGTGCGAGCGCCTCGCGCTCCTCCCTCGTCGCCGCCTCGCGGTCGCCCGTGCCGCCGAACTGCGCGTCGCGCAGCGCGGCCGCAGCCCGCAGGAACTCCTCCACGTCGGCGCGGTGCTCCCGCACGAGCCGGTTCACGGCGCCGGCCGCCGCCGTAGGCCTGCGAAGCCCCTTGACGCGCTCCGCCTCATCGCGGCGGCCCGCCGCGCGCAGCTCGCGCGCCACTTCGTTGCGCGCGGCCGTGAACTCGGCGGGCGGGAGCTCGTACAGACGGTCGATCCGATCGGTGGTCTCGTCCACGCGGCCTCCTCGCCGTCTCGCCTCCGTCATCTGCTCGGTCCTCGCGGCGGCGGGACCGCGCATGCCGCTGGACCGCCCATGCCGGGGCCGGCTGACCCGGGCGAGCCTGCTCCTACGAGACAGACTCGCCCGCCTTGGCCCGGCGCAGCGCCTCGACGTCGATCTTCTTCATCGAGAACAGCGCCTCCGTGACCCTCCGCGCCGCGGCGGGGTCGTCCGCCTCCATGAGCGACGCCAGGTCGCTGGGCACCACCTGCCACGAGACCCCGAAGCGGTCCTTGAGCCAGCCGCAGGGCTGCTCCTGACCGCCCTCGGTGAGAGCCGCCCAGACTTCGTCGATCTCCTCCTGCGTGTCCCGATAGACGACCAGGGACGTCGCCTCGGTGAACGTGAACAGGGGACCTCCGTTGAGCGCCATGAAGCTCTGCCCTTCGGCCTCGAACTCGACCGTCATCACCGATCCCGGCTGCTTGCCGGAGGGCCCTGCGCTTACCTCGTCGTACCTGGTCACCCGGCCGAGCGAGCCGTCGCGCAGTACCGTCGTGTACAGCCGCGCGGCCTCCTCGGCCTGATCGTCGAACCACAGACATACCGTGATCATCACTCCGCTCCAGTCGCCGTTGCCATTGCTGTTGATGGGGCCGTTACCGGCCCGGTACCCGGGCGACCTCGGGGCAAACGCCTGAGCTCTGTTGACAGCCCCTCCTGCCGGTATAGGGTCCGGCCATCCACCCGGGTGGGTGTCGAATCAGCCGGCGGCTTCCGCCGCCCAATGTGAGGAGGTCTGGATGAAACGCCCGTTCTCCGCTCTGCCCATCGCCGCGATCCTCGTGCTCCTGCTCGTCGCGGCCGGCCCGGTCGCGGCGGGACCGGGCTCCCCCAATCCGTCATCCCTCGACCTGCAGGAAGAGTTCAACTACGTCGGCGCGCCGGTGAAGTCCCTCACTGACTCGACAGGCCACGTCGTGCACTACATCGACCAGGGCAAGAAGGACTGGCGCACCGTGGTCCTCATCGGAGGGGCCGGGACTGGCGCTCGCGCTTTCGAGCTCACGGAGTTCGTGCGTGACCTGCGCGAGGAACTCGGCATCCGCGTCATCTGCGTGGAGCGCAACGGCATCGGGATGACCGAGTTCGAGCCGGCGGACGCCGACGGCAACGTCATCCCGGCGGGCGCCGGCGACGAGGCACTCGCGCTTGCCGACCCGGTCAAGACGCGCGAGATGTACGCCCGGGACGTCCTCGAGGTGCTGGACAAGGAAGGCGTCACCACGTTCAGCATCATCGGCATCTCGGGCGGCGGTCCCTACGCCGGTGAGCTGGCGAGGCAGGCCGGATGGCGGGTGCGCTCCATCCATCTCGCCGTCGCCCTCTGCCAGTCGGCGCCGGGGGGCGGGTATCCGGACCCGGCGTTCCTCGCCGCCTACAGGGGGTACATCATCAATCCGATGTGGTGGTGGGACATGACGGGGACCACCGCCGATCTCATCCCCGGCTGGCAGGAGGCCGCCTACGAGGAGGCTGCCTGGGCGGCCTTCGTGCGCGGTCAGGACGCCGATCCGCACGCGGTCGCCATGGACTACACGATCTACAAGATGACGCCGCCGGACGTCTCGATGGTCGCCGCGCCCGTGTTCACCTACTACGGCGAGCAGGACACGACCGTTCCGCTGGAGCAGCGCGACAGGTGGGTGGCGGCCTACTCGAACTCCGAGAAGATCAAGCAGCGGAACTACCCCGACGGCGTGCACGACGTGCAGTACCGCCACTACGATCAGATCCTCCTGGACGTGGCCGGCTACGGGGACTACCTCATCGTCGCCTGGAAGGGCAAGACGCGAGTGATCTCCGAGGACCAGTGGCCGTCGTACGAGGCCCGTGGCGCAACGCTCGGGATCCAGGCCTGGGTGACGGCGACGCCTCCGGAGAGCTGAGAGGAGTCGTCCCGGGAGAGGAGTCGTCCTGGTGAGAGGCGAGCATCCTCTCTGAAGACGGGTCGAGGAGGGGCGGGACGCGCGGCACGCGCGTCCCGCCCCTCCTTCGTCTCAAGCTGCGCCCGTCTGCATGGGGGCCTTCCGGCGGCGCGTCCGCCATCCGGGCGCCGTTTCCGGTGCCGACGGCGCGGGTACGGCGGGATGGAGCCCCAGCGGGGCCGGATGGAGCCCTACCACGGGCGGATTCTCGCGTGGCGACGCGCGACGGACAGGCGGGAGCGGAACCAGTGGATGATCCCTCGCACGAGCAGCAGCGGTACGACGTCGCCGTGGTCGGCGCCGGGCCGGCCGGGGTCTCGGCCGCGATCAACGTGGCGAATCGCGGCCGCAGCGTGGTGTTGCTGGCCGGGCAGGCGCCCTTCGGGCGCGTCAACGGCCCGCACGAGATCGCCAACTACGCCGGCTTCGCGGTCACCTCCGGCGACGCTCTGGTGGCCGCCTTCAGGCGGCATCTCGACGTGTTCGACGTGCCCGTGCTGCGCGAGAAAGTCACGCGGATCGGCCGCGACGGGGACGGTTCGGACGACGACGGCTTCATCCTCTTCGGCTCCGCCGAGGCGTACCCGGCGCGGACCGTGGTGCTGGCGACCGGCGTCATCGTCGAGGCGGCGATCGAGGGCGAGGACAAGCTCGTGGGCCAGGGGGTCAGCTACTGCGTGACCTGCGACGGCAGGCTGTTCTCCGGTCGGCAGGTGGCGGTCGTCGGCTATGGAACGCCCGGCGAGGAGGAGGCGAGCGAGCTCGCCGAGTCGTTCGGGGCCGGCGTCACCTATCTGCCGCAGTACGAGGGCGAGTACAGGCTGGCGCCGGCGGTGGACCTGCGCACGGGGCTGAGGCCGTCACGGCTCACGCGCACCGATGCGGGCGTACGGGTGACGCTGGTCGATGCTCGCGGGGCCGCGGCGGAGGAGCACGGGACCGCGGAGGGCGGCGCCGGGCCAGCGGACGTCATGGATGCGGTCGGGGAGAGCGCGTGCGTGGTCGACGAGTTCGACGTGGCGGCCGTCTTCATCTCCAGGGAGGCCGTCGCGCCCGAGACCCTGCTCGACGGCCTCGCGGTGGACGGCCCACACCTCGTCGTGGACCGCTCCCTGCGGACGTCGGTGCCCGGCGTGTTCGCCGCCGGTGACTGCACCGGCGGCCCGTACCAGGTCGCGAAGGCCGTCGGTGAGGGGCAGGTGGCTGCGCTGTCGGCCGTGCGGCTGCTCCGGGAGCGCGAGGAGGCGGCGACGTAGGGCGGCGCCGCTCAGCGCGGCGGCGATGCAGGGCCCGCTCAGTCTTCGCCGGCGCCGCAGGGGCGCCGCCGCTCGGCCTTCGCCGGCGCCGCCGGCTGCTCCGAGCGGCAGCTCCGGCGGCCGCCCGACACCGTCAGGGTGACGATGACGGCGACGTTGCCGGTGACGGCGAGGGCGAGGGCATGGTGAGGCGGACCGGCGGCGAGGTGCCCAGCACCCGGCCGCCGGCGTCCAGCGCCTCCACCGTCAACCACGGGCCGGGCGAGTCCACGGGGATCGAGGTCTCGAAGCTGCTTGTGGGCGCCGTGGTCAGCTCCGCCGGAGCGGCGCCCTCGGAGGTGGCGCCGAGCACCCGCCACGAAACGACCTCGGTGGCGCCGTTCCAGCTCACGTGGATCTCGGCTCCACCGTCCTCAGCCAGCGCCACGGCGGCGGGCGGCTCCTCCGGCATCCCCGTCCAGTCGTCGAGGAACGCGCGGTAGCTCTGGGCGGTCTCGAAGAAGCGCAGGTCGGCGACGAGCCGCCCCTGCGCGTCGTACTCGGAGAGGTGCGGCTGCGAGCCCCAGCCGACCAGGACATGCCCGTCGGGAAGGGTCTGCAGGTTGCCCTGGCTGGGAGCCAGCAGCTTCGCCGGGTGCGTGAACTCGCGGACGAGCGTCGCCGTCCCGGCCTGCTCGTCCAGCTGCAGGATCAGGCCGCGCGAATGGTCGCCGTCGACGAGTTCGGGCGACGCGGCCTTGTTGTCGAAGAGGCTGAGCGTGCCGTCCGGACGCGCCCGGGCGTCGTGCTGCCAGGCGAAGAGCGCCCCGGGTCCGAGCTCGTAGTCGCTGCGCTTGCCGCCGAGGCGCCACAGCACGTCGCCTGTCTCCCTGTCGATCTTGTAGACCGCCCAGGTGTGACGTGCGCTGACGAGCAGGTCGCCGTCGTCGTCCAGGGCGATCGAGTTGAGGTGGTATGCGTCCCAGGGGCTCCCTTCCTTCGGTGCGTCCTGGTAGGACTCGTCCGGCGGAACGTGGTCGAACGCGGACCACTCGAAGAGCACCTCGCCGGTCTCGATGTCGACCTCCTGCACGTAGTTGTCCAGCACCCGTCCGCTCGCCCGGCCGCCGTACTCCCTGAGGTCGGCGGCGCGCGGCTCGTACACGACCAGCAGCGCCGTGTCCCGGGGCGTGATGACGAACTCGTGGAGGTCGGTCGGGCGGTCGTTGCCGGCCTCGACGGTGGCCACGGTGCGGTAGCGCTGGTCGACGATCACGACGCGCCCGATGCCCATGCCGACGTCCTTGTCGATGGTGCCCTCCCACCAGGTCAGGACCGGCCGTCCCCGATAGGTCTGCGCCTCCAGGGTCGTGGCCTGAACGCCGTCCCGGGAGGGGCCGACCCAGACCGGTCGGCCCTCCGCGTCGACGATCAGGGGTCCGGTGTCCCCGTACTTGCGGCTGCCCTGCGTGACGAAGTAGTAGCCGGGCGTCGCGACTGCGGATCTGAGCGTGGCCGAGAGGCTCGGCGGATGCAGGTCCGGGCGCGTGACGAGGCGCAGCGCGCCCTGGTTCGCCGGCGTGGCCGCCTCGGCGGGCTCCTCGTCCTCACCACCGAGCGCTGTGCCGGTGACCAGGCCGACGACGAGTGCGCTCGCCAGAGCGACCGCGGCGAGCAGCGTGATCAGACGCAGCAACGGCATGGACGGCACGGTCCGCATGGCCTTCAGTTGCCCGGAAGTCGCGGGCGCTCACTGTCCGGGAGCGGCCGGCCGCGTGGAGGGGTTGCGTGCGCGGCCGGCCTCCAGTTGACAGGCGAGCCCACGCGTGGAGAAATGACCGGGAGGGTCGGCGCCGGCGGTGCCGGCAGTCCTGTGCAGGGGAGCATGGCAGCACCATCGGCATCTGACCCGGCCGTCACGGAACTCGTGGACGCGCCGGACGGCGGGGGAGCGGCGACGCTGCCGCGGCTGTTCGCGGGCTGGATCGCGAAGTACGCGACCGAGCCGGCGCTGGCCAGCCGAGCGAACGGCGCCTTCACCGCCTTCACCTACGAGGAGCTCGACCGGCGCGCGAGCGTGCTCGCCTGCGCGCTCGCGCGCGAGCTCGGCGTGCGCCGCGGGGAGCTCATCGCCCTCGTCTGCGACAACCGCCCGGAGTGGATGGTGTGCAGCCTCGCCATCCACTTCGTCGGTGCAGTGGACGTGCCGCGGGCGTCGGACACGCCCCCCACGATCCTCGAGGCCATCTTGCGGCACGCGGAGCCGGCCGTGGTCATCCTGGAGTCGCCGGCGCAGCTCCCGCTCGTCCGCGCCGCCGTGCCCGGGCTGCGCGCCGCCGTCATCATCGACGCCCAGGACGTCGACGCCGGTTCGGCTTCGGACCAGCCCACGCTGCACATGCTCGGCGGCCTCATGGCCCTCGGCGAGGCGGCGTGGCCGGACGCCGCGGACGAGGTCAGGAGGCGTCGCGAGGAGGTGGACCCCGGCGATCTCGCGACCGTCATCTACACCTCCGGCACGACGGGCGCGCCCAAGGGCGTCGCGCTCACTCACGAGAACTACATGCTCAACCTGCGGGAGCTGCCCAAGCTGCTCAAGGTGGAGCGCGTACCGGTGATGACCGTGCTGCAGCCCTGGCACGCCTACGAGCGGCAGATGCAGCTCATGTATCTCAGCAAGGGCTGCTGTCTCCACTACAGCACGGTGCTGCGCCTGCGCGGCGACCTGCCGCTGGTGCGGCCCGTCGTCATGGCGACCGTCCCGGAGCTCTGGGTCAAGCTGTACAAAGGCGTGTTCCTCAAGATCGACGGCCGGCCGCCGTTCCAGCGCAACCTCGCGCGCTGGCTCGTGGCGCGCGCGCTGACGTCGGCGCGCGCCCGCCGCGTGCTCGAGGGGCGCGAGCCCGAGGTGCGACCGCGCGGACGCCTGCGGCGCCGCGCGGTCCACGCCTGGGCCAGGGTCGCGGCTGTCGTCCTGCGGCCGTTCCACGCCCTGGCCGACCGGCTCGTCTTCCGCGAAGTCCGCGCCGGGCTCGGCGGTCAGTTGCGTTTTCCGTGCGTCGGCGGCGGCCCGCTCCCCGACGCGGTGGACGAGTTCTTCGATGCCGCCGGGATGCCGCTCCTGGAGGGGTACGGCATGACGGAGGCGGTCGTGGTGATGGCCATGCGCGACCCCTTCCATCGCGTGCTCAAGTCCACCGGCCATGTGATCCGCGGCATGGAGCACCGGCTGGTCGGCGCCGACGGCCGCCCGTGCCGTCCGGGCGACGTGGGCCGGCTGCAGGTGCGCGGGCCGAACATCATGCGCGGCTACTGCAAGGACCCCGAGAGGACCGCCGAGGTGCTGAGCCCGGACGGCTGGCTGGACACCCGCGATCTGGCGCTCGTCCACGCCGACGGCAGTCTGCGCGTGCTCGGCCGTCTCGACGACACGCTCGTGCTGACCAACGGCGAGAACGTCAACGCTCCGTACCTCGAGAACGAGCTCTGCGCCAGCGAATGGATCGACAGGGCCGTGGTGGTCGGCGAGGGGCGGCCGTACGTGGCGGCCTTCGTGGTCCCCAGCCGGTCCCATCTGGAGGGCCTGGCGCGCCGCCTGGGGCTGAGCGTGGCCGACCTCGCGGCGGTGGTCGCCGACGAACGTGTGGTCAAGCACTACCGCCACCTGGCCAGCGCGATCAGCGCCGACCTGAGACGGTTCGCCCCGTACGAGCGGGTCCACCGGGTGCGCCTGTGGCTCGAGGACTTCCGCATCGGCCACGAGCTCTCGCAGACGCTCAAGCTCCGCCGGCACGAGTTCGCGCGCCTCTACTCGCGCGACATCGACGACCTGTACTCTCGCTGAGGGACGCGCTTCCGGCTCAGTCGTTACGGCGACGGCGCGCTGCTGCGTCGTTCCCGGCCATACAATCGGGTGACGCGTGCGGGGCGCCGGATCAGGCGGGCGGTGAGCAGGTCTTCCATGCAGGGCTCAACTCCACACAGAGGTGGCAGCCGGGCGTCCCGGCACGACGAGCGGGCGGTCCGCGAGGACGGACGGCCGCCCGTCGCGGACGAGCCGGCTCGCGAGCGGCTGATCAAGGCGGTCCACGCCCGCGAGCGCTTCCTCGAGGGCATCCTGGGCACCCTCGAGCCCTTCGCCACGGTCGACGGCCGCTGGCGCATCACTTTCGCCAATCGGGCGGCGATCGACTACATCGGCCGCCCTCCCTCGGAGGTCCTGGGGAAGGACGTCCGCGACCTCCGGCGGTTCGGCGCCACGGAGCGGTCCGCCGACCTGCTCGAGAGGGCCATGACGGAACGGGTGCCCGTCGAGGTCGACGTCGAGGATCCGGCCCGCCGACGACGGTATCTGGCCGCGGTCCAGCCCATCGACGGCGAAGGCCTCGCCATCTACCTCAGCGACGTCACGGAGCAGCTGCGCGCGCATGAGGCGCTCCTCGAGAGCGAGGAGCGCTTCCGCACGCTGGCCGATCAGTCGCCGTTCCTGATCTGGGTCACCGGTCCGGGTGGCGACATCGAGTTCGTCAACCGTCCCTACAGGGAGTTCTTCGGCGTGACCGAGGACGACGTGCGCGGCCAGGGCTGGCGGACGCTGGTGCACCCCGACGACGCGGAAGCGTACGTGGAGGAGTTCATGACGGCGGTCCGCGAGCGTCGGACGTTCTCGTCGGAGGCGCGGGTGCGCGACGCTCGCGGCCAGTGGCACTGGGTGGACTCGCACGCCGTCCCGCGCTTCTCGGCGGCGGGCGAGTTCCTCGGCATGGTGGGGAGCTCGCCGGACGTGACCGACCGCCACCGCATGGAGGAGGCGTTGAGGGGGAGCGAGGAGATGCTGCGGACCGTGCTGGACAACTCACGGGACGGGATCAGCATGCTCGACCTCCGCACGGGGAGCTACGTGTTCATGAACAACGCGCAGGTCGCGCTGACCGGCTTCACGGCCGAGGAGATCGACCGCCTGTCGCCGCAGGAGGCTCTCGAGCGGGTCCACCCCGAGGACCGCCACGTCACCGAGGAGCAGCAGCGGCGGGTGGCCACCGGCCAGGACACCGACGAGCCGGTCGAGTACCGCTGGAAGATGAAGAGCGGTGAGTATCGCTGGCTGAGCGAACAGAGCAGGTTCGTTCGCGACGAGAAGGGCAGGCCCATCGCACTCGTCGGCATCAGCCGCGACATCACGCGACGCAAGCGCGCCGCGATGGCCAGGGAGCGGCAGCACCTCGTGCTGAGCGGCATCGCGACGATCCTGCAGGCCGCGCTCACCGCACCGGGTGACGAGCAGCTCGGCGATACCTGCCTGCGCGTCGTGGAACAGCTGACCGACAGCGACTTCGGGTTCATCGGGAGGACGGACGAGCACGGTCAGCTCTGCGATGTGGCGCTGAGCGGCCCCGGACCGCACGCCGCGGCCGCGTGGGGCCGCCGCGGCGACCTCCGCCCGCAGGCCGGATCGCAGACGTGCGGCCTGCTGGACTGGGTGGTGGTGACGGGCGAGTCGCGCTGACGAACTCGCCCGCCGAGCAGCCCGAGGCCGCCGCCCTGCCGCCGGGGCATCCGCCGCTCACGTCGCTTCTCTGCGTCCCGCTGGGCAACGGCGGGGGCGTCACCGGTGTGGTCGCCGTCGCCAACCGGGAGGGCGGCTACTCTGAGGAGCAGCTGGGCGTCCTTCTCGGGGTCGCGCCGGTGATCAGCGAAGCCTTCGACCGGCGGCGGGCGGAGGAGGACCTGCGCGCGAACGAGCTTCACGCCGCCGCGCAACGGGAGCGGAACCGGCTCGCCCGCGATCTGCACGACTCCGTGACCCAGGCGCTCTTCGCGGCGACCATGAAGTCGGAGGCCCTGACCCTGGCCTCGAGTCTGCCGCCGGAGACGGAGGACACGGTCGAGGAGGTCCGGCGGCTCACGCGTGGGGCCCTCGCGCAGATGCGGACGCTCCTCCTGGAGCTGCGCGGCGACCCGCTGGAGAAGGTGCCGCTGCGTCAGCTGCTCCGCCACCTCGTCGAGGCGACGGAGAGCCGGACCAGCACCGACGTCAAGCTCACCATCCGCGGGCAGGTCTCTCCGCCGCCGGAGCTGCACACGCCGGTGTACCGCATCGTGCAGGAGGCGCTGAACAACATCGTGCGGCACGCCGCGGCGGACGGCGCCTGGATCGTCCTGGAGCTCGAGGACGCCGTCGTCCGTCTCGAGATGGGCGACGACGGCGTCGGGTTCGACGCGGACGGCGTGGACGCCGGCTGCTTCGGCCTGCGCTCGATGCGCGAACGGGCCGTCGAGGCCGGCGGCACGCTGCGCGTCGTCGCCGCTCCCGGGAGAGGGACGCGGGTGCTCGCCGAGTGGCGGGTCAGGCCGCCCGAGGAGCCCTGAGGCGGGCGGCCTCCCGGCTCACAGCCCTTCCTGTCCCGGGATCACGCCCTTACCCCCGCCCCGACGCTGCAGGTTGCGGCGCCGGCGGAAGTTGAGGTACTCCACGCCCAGCGCGAAGACGATCGCCACGTACACCGTGGTGCGCTCGATCGGCTCTCCCACTCCCTCCAGGATCAGCATCACGCCGATGAGGACGAGGAACGCGAGCGCCAGGAGCTTCACGCTCGCGTGGCGGCCGATGAAGTCCGCCACGGGCGTCGCGAAGAACATCATCACGCCGATCGCGATGGTGATGGCGGCGATGATCAGGAGCACCTCGTCCGTCATGCCGACGGCCGTGAGCACCGAGTCGATGGCGAAGATCATGTCGATGAGCAGGATCTGCGCGACGACACCCGCCAGCGACACGCGCCGCTGCGCGACGCCGCGGTCCGCCTCGTGCAGCTCGGTCGTGTCGAAGATCTCCCGGACGGCCTTGTACAACAGGAAGAGACCGCCGGCGATCAGGATGAGCCCGCTGATGGTGATGTCGTGGTCCAGGACGGTGAACAGCGGATGCTCGAGCGTGAGCAGCCAGGAGACGCCGAGCACCATGGCGATCCGCCCGAAGAGCGCGAGGCCCAGGCCGAGGCGGCGGGCCAGGTTACGACGTTCGGGCGGCAGCGAGTCCGTGATGATGGCGATGAAGACGACGTTGTCGATGCCGAGGACGATCTCCAGGACCGTCAAGGTGAGCAGCGCGAGCAGGTTGACGGGATCGAGGAGCACGTCCATGTGGTCTCTCCTTTCAGGCGCGGACCGGCCAGCGGCGCAGCACCTGCCGGGCCGCGCCGTAGTCGCCCAGCCGGCACACGGCCAGCGCCGCCGGGCGGGACTCGAACCGGAGCCGTGCGTCGCCGCGGAGCCGCTCCACGAGCGACTCGCGTGCGAGGCCGACGCTCATGTGCGGAGCATAGCGCTCGCCGCCGTGCTCGGAGATGAAGCGCTCCACGTACGCCACGGTGTCGGCGCTGACCGGCGGCTCGCCGGGGAGCGTGAAGAACGCGCCGGCTGAACCGCCGTTGGCGGCGAGGGCGCCCGCGGCGGAGAGCAGCGCCTCGTGAAGACGGACCACCTCCTCGGCGGGCTCGAAGTCCACCGCGGCGACGACGACGCCGGGGGGCGTACCGAGCCCGGCGCCGGAGAGTCCGGTGGCGCCCAGCCGCACGGCGCCGACGTCCGTCTCCTGCACGACGGCGTCCACCGCCTGGTTGAGGCCATCCAGGTCGTCGGCGGCGGCGTAGAGCTGCAGCAGGGTGATGTGGGGCAGGTGCGTCTCGTCGAACGCGAATCCCTGCCCGAGATCCTCCCTGAGCAGCGCGTTCAGTTCCTCCGCCCGTGCGCGTGCCGTCGCGTCGGGCAGCAGCAGCACGTCGACAGCCGTCAGCTCGTCCATCTTCATCCTCCGGCAAACGCCGTCCGGTCTTGGCGTACCCGGCGGTGCGGCCGGTCGTCCCGGTACTCCGTTGGCGAGCGCCGCCCAGCCGGCCGCCGCTGCACCTGTCAGTCCACCGAGCGGGCGTAGCGGCGCAGCGACGCCCTGACCTCCCTCTCGGTCATGCCGGACGTGATCCATTCCGAGTAGAGGAGCCGGATCACCGCCGCGTCGTCCTGGCTCCAGGACGTGATGTGGCTGGACTGGAAGAGCACGCTGCGGCGGCGGTCCGCAAGCCGGGTGAAGTGCCCGCCGCCGCCGATGGCGTGGGTCAGCTCGTGGATCAGCGTCGCCTTGAGCTGCGACGCGCTGTCCTGTCGCTCCGCGTCGATCGCGATCCGGGCCCGGATGAGTCCCGGGGACGAGCGGAAGAACCGGGTGCGCGTGGTACCGACGCTCCCGCGCCCGAACTCGCGCATGTACTCCTGGTGGCGAAGGAAGCGGACCGTGATGCGAGGGGCGTCGTCGCCCACGGCGAAGCGGACTTCCCCCTGCATCCGGTTGAGGCGGGCGACGAGGCGACGAAGGTACGTCTCGATGCCGTGCCCGCCCTTGTTGAGGAGCTTGATTGTGACCCTCGGCTGCTCCCACTTGACCACCACCGGCTCGTCGCCGGACGCATCCGGGTCGGGAAGCACCATGGTCGTGAAGTAGCGACGGAACGCCGGATCGTCGGCGGCCGCTCTGGTGTGGGCGTTCAGGGATGAGAGGGCGAGCGGCTGCTCCGGCTGCCTGTCGAGCAGGCCGAAGCCGTCACTGCTGTCGAGCCAGCGCAGCGCCATGGTGCCCCCGTAGACGGCGGCCAGCAGCGCGACGATGGAGATCAGGACGACGAGGATGCGGCCGACGAGTCGCATGCTGCACCTTTCTGCGTCTGGCGCAGGACCGGGGCCGCGCCCGCTGCGCGGGCGCGGCCCCGGTATGAGGATCGGGCGGGCCCGACCGTGCGCCGGCCCGCCCGCCGGCTGTCTTGAACCTCCCGCCTCAGAACACGAAGGCCAGGAGGAGGATGATCAGGATGATGGCGATGACGGCGCCTATGCCTATGTACATGGTTGCCCTCCTTGCTGTCGGTGATCTGAGTCTTCCCGCCATCGGGTCCGGCCTCTCCCGGCGACCGTCAGACGCCCGCTCCGCCATCGGCTGCCGCGCAGGGGTCGGGAGCGGGGGTGGTACGCTCGACGACGTGGACTGGGACATCGTCATCACCGTCGTGGCCGCCGTCCTCCTCGTCGTGGCCGCCGTCGGCGTCGTCTATCCGGTGCTGCCCGGGAGCCCGGTCGCCATCGCCACCTTTCTCCTCTGGGCGGCGGTCGTCGGGTCCGTGGCGAGCTGGGTGACCGGCGTGATCGCGGCGCTCGTCTGCGTCGCCGGGTGGTCGGCGAGCGCCGTCTTCACCGGCCGCCGACTCAAGCAGCTCGAGGTCCCCGGCTGGTCCATCGCAGTCGCCGTGGTGGCGAGCATCGCGGGCCTCGTCTTCATCCCCTGGGTCGGCATCTTCGTCGGCTTCGCTGCCGGGCTGCTCGTCAGCGAGCTGATCCGCCACGGCGACGCCCGTACGGCGCTCCACTCGAGTGTCGAGACGCTCAAGGCGATGGGTCTCGGCGTGCTGCTCGAGTTCCTGCTTCTCTGCGCGGCCGTGTCGGTGTGGTGGGGCGGCGTGATCGTCCATTTCGCCACCGACTGATCGGCGACGGCTGTGCCCCGCCCTCGCGCTCGCTTCCAGCCGAGCTTCAGGCGACGCTCTCCTGGGCGTCTTCCTGCGCGTCTTCCTGTGCGTCGGACGGCTCGCTGGCGCAGGCCGCGAGGGAGGGCTCCCGCACCAGTTCACCGAGCTCGTCGAGCATCCGCAGAGAGGCCTCGTCCGCCAGGATCAACAGCAGGTCGCCGCGCCGCAGCCGGGTGCTCCCCCGGACGAAGACGTAGGAGTCGTACCGCCGGAGCAGCACGACGTCCGCCCCGGCCGGCAGGCCCGCTTGTGCGAGCTGCCGGCCGACCACCGGCGAGTCCTCCGGCACGCGGTACTCCACGACCGTCCGGCGCACAGGCTCGCCGGAGACGATCGGCTCCGCTTCGTAGGCCGGGCCCTCCACCCGCAGCCATTTGGCCACGAGCGGGATGGTCGTGCCCTGGAGGAGCGCGGAGGTCAGCACGATGAAGAAGCAGATGTTGAAGATCTCCTCGCCCGCCGGGACGCCGGCGACCAGGGGGAACGTGGCCAGGATGATCGGCACGGCCCCACGCAGTCCCACCCAGCCGATCAGCGTCTGCTCGCGCAGCGAGAACGACGAGCCGAGCAGGCAGAGGTAGACGCTGACCGGGCGCGCCACGAGCTTGAGGAAGGTGGTGACCAGCAACGCGAGTCCCATCACCGGCAGGAGGCGGCTGGGGAAGACCAGAAGGCCCAAGGTGACGAACATGGTGATCTGCGCCAGCCAGGCGAGGCCGTCGTGGAACCGGGTCAGGCTGCGCTTGTGGATATGGGCCCGGTTCCCCATGACCAGTCCGGCGATGTACACGGCGAGGAAACCGCTGCCGCCGACGTAGGCCGTCGCCCCGAAGGTCAGCATGACGAGCGTGAGGCTGAGGACCGGGTAGAGACCCTCGTAGTCGAGGCTGACCCGGTTAATGAACACGACCATGATCCGCCCGAAGACGTAGCCCAGCAGCGCTCCAAGGCCCATCTGGAGCGCGAACCCCCCGACGAGCCCCAGCACCGTCGAATCCTCGGCGGTGATGAGGGTGATGAGGCTCACGGTGAGGAACACGGCCATCGGGTCGTTGCTGCCCGACTCGAGCTCGAGCAGGCTCCGTACCCGTTCGGGGAGGTGCACGTGCCTGGCGCGGAGGATGGAGAACACGGCCGCCGCATCCGTCGACGAGACGACGGCCCCCAGCAGGAGCGCCTCGAGGACGGAGAGGTCCGTCGTCATGGTCACGAAGAGGCCCAGGAGCCCCGCGGTGGCCAGCGTGCCCACCGTGGCCAGCGTGACGCCGCGGCCCAGCACGGGGTGGATGCTCGCGTAGCGGGTGTCGAGCCCGCCGGCGTAGAGGATGAGGGCGAGGGCGACGATGCCCACGCTGCGGGCCAGCGGGAAGTCGTCGAAGTAGATGCCGCCGATCCCTTCCGAGCCGGCGAGCATGCCGATCCCGAGGAAGAGCAGCAGGGCGGGGACGCCGGCGCGGCCGGTCAGCTTGCTCGCGAGGATGCTGATGAGGACGAGGATGCAGGCCAGGACCAGTACCAGTTCCAGGTCCTGCATCGGCGCCTCCTTGGGTCGTGTCGTGGCCCGGCCGTCAGGGGAGTCGGTCTAGCCCTACCCGTGTGCGGGGCCGCAGTAACACTCCGCGGGAGGTGAGCGGGACGCGGACGTCGGGACGCGGACGGCAGGGACCGGACCGGCTTCGGCCGAGATGAACGGCAGAGGCAGGCGACGGCTCGGAGGCGGCGAACGAGAAGACGAGCAGGATCCGCCGATGACCGGAGGGAGCATGGTGACAGCCCACGACGCCCACGACGACTGGTACGAGGACGACGAGCCGTACGGCCGCGGCGCGTGGGACGAGGACGTCGCGCCGCGCCCGCTCAGTCTGGTGGTCCGACCGTCGCTGGCGTTCGAGCTCATCGTGCCGGACAGCTTCGACGCCGCCCAGACGATCGCCGACCGGCTGCGCACCGGCACGTCCGTGCTGGTGGACCTTCACGGCGTCGAGCGCGCTCTCGCCGGGCGCCTCACCGACTTCTGCAGCGGTCTCGTCTACGCCCTGGAGGGCGGCCTGCAGCAGGTGGCGCCCGACGTCCTGCTGCTCACGCCCGATCACGTGGACGTCTCGGGCGACGAGGCGTCCGCGGTCCGCGAGCCCGGCTTCCACAACCGGATCTGACCGACTGTGGTCATGTCGCACGCGCGCACGATCGACCTGTCGACAACGCCGACCGGTTTGCCGACGGCCCCGACCGGTGCTAGTGTGCCACGCTCAAAGCCCGGCGCCGGGCAAAGGACGGTATCACCCGGCGCGAAGGAGGCGATCCGGTTGACCCCCACCCGCACAGCGACCTTCGTCGGTCTCATCTCCCTTCTCGTCGTCCTGCTTCTCGCCGCCACCGCGGCCGCCAGCCCCATCAAGGCGAAGAAGCAGAAGCTGGCCGCGGTCCAGGCCGAGCTGGCTCAGGTCTACGAGCAGTCGTCGATGGCCGTGGAGCGCTACAACGAGGCCGCCACCCGGCTTGAGGACGTGCGGGACCGCATCAAGCGCACCCGTCGCCTGCTCAAGATCGCCGAGTACAAGCTCGGCGTGGCCAACGACCACCTCACCGCGCGAGCCCGGCAGGTCTACAAGGCCGAGAGCGCCGGGATCCTCGACGTGCTGTTCGCGTCGCGCAGCTTCGAGGACCTGCTCACCCAGCTCGACGTGATGCAGCGCATGGCCGAGAACGACGCCCAGACCGCGCGCGCCGCCAAGGAGTACCGCCAGGAGGTCGCAGACCGCCGGCTGGCCCTCGAGGAGGACCGCAAGGCGGCGGTCAAGCTGGTCGCGCAGCGCGAGGAGAGCAAGGACAGGGTGCTCGCGCTGCAGGCACAGCTCGAGAGCACCGTCGGCGGGCTCAAGGACGAGATCGCCGAGCTGGAGGCGGCGGCCGCCAAACGCGCCGAGCAGGCCGCCGCCCGTGCCCTGGCCGCCCAGCAGACTGCGTCGTCCTCGGGCGGCTCAGGCGGGTCGAGCTCGTCGTCGGGGTCTTCGAGCTCGGGCGGCGGCGGAGGCGGCGGCACCATCGTCGACCCCGGCGGCTCCGGCCACTCGGCCGTGGTCGCCATCGCCCAGCGCTACCTCGGCGTGCCGTATGTCTGGGGCGGAGCGAGTCCCAAGGGCTTCGACTGCTCCGGTCTCACCATGTACTGCTACGCCCAGATCGGCATCAGCCTCTCCCACGGCGCCACGGACCAGCAGCGCGCCAGCAAGCCCGTCCCGCTCAGCGCGCTGCTCCCCGGCGACCTCGTGTTCTTCGGGAACGCGAGCTACAGCCACCACGTGGGCATCTACGTGGGCGGCGGGCAGATGATCCACGCCCCGCACACGGGCGCCGTGGTGAGCTACGGCTCCATCAGCGGCGCCTGGACGGGCGGCCGCTTCTAGCAGCGGGTCCGCCGGCGCCGGTGCGCGCCGGTACTGCCGGCGGGTTCGGCCCCGGCGGGCGTCGCCCAGGCGCGGCATCGGGTAGCATCGCTCGACGATGCCGGGTACCTCTGTCCCCGGTGGTTTCCGGGTTCAGCCGGCACGGACGACGAGGAGGAGCAATGCGGATCGTGCTGCACGGCCAGCAGGCCTTCGGCAAGGCCGTGCTCGAGGCGCTGCTCGAGCGGGGCGAGGACGTGGTCGCGGTCTACGCCCCGCCCGAGGGCGGCCGCGAGGACCCGCTCGCGCAGGCGGCTCGGGACGCCGGGCTGCCGCTGGTGCGCCCGGCGTCCTTTCGCGGGCCGGAGGTGCTCGACGAGTTCCGTGCCTTCGCGCCCGACCTGCAGGTCATGGCGTTCGTCACGCTGATCGTGCCGGCGGACTTCCTCGCCGCTCCCACCTTCGGCACCATTCAGTACCACCCTTCGCTGCTGCCGCGGCACCGCGGCCGCAGCGCCATCAACTGGCCGATCATCAAGGGGGAGACGGAGACCGGCCTCACCGTCTTCTGGCCGGACGGCGGCATCGACACCGGCGACATCCTCCTGCAGCGGACGACGCCGATCTCGGAGGCCGACACGCTCGGGTCCGTCTACTTCGACCGCCTGTTCCCTCTGGGCGTCGAGGCGCTGGTGGAGGCTGTCGACATGGTCAGGGCGGGGACGGCTCCGCGGATCCCCCAGGACGAGGCACTGGCGACTTACGAGGCCCCGTGCGGACGCGAGAACGCCCGGCTCGACTGGGGCAAGCCCTGCAGGCAGCTGTACGACCTGGTGCGCGGCTGCGACCCGGCGCCGGGGGCCTGGACGACCCATGCCGGCCGGACGCTGCGGGTGGTCGCCGCGGCGCCGCAGCCCGCCCGCAGCGTCGAGGGTGTCGGCGGCGCCATGGGGGAGGTCGTCGACGTCGGAGACGACGGCTTCAGCGTCGTCTGTGCCGACGGCCGGCTCCGCGTGCTGCGGGTGCGCGCGGAGGGCGGCGTCAAGACGGGCGCCGGGGAGTGGGCCGCGCAGAGCGGCCTCGTCCCCGGCGCCCGTCTGGAGTGACGCCGCCCGGCCGATCCGTCAGGCCGTCGTCTTCCTCGGCAGCACCAGCACGACGATCAGGGTGATGAGGAAGAGAAGAAGCCGAGGATGCCGAAGAGCACGGGGCTGTACCCCTTGTTCCCGGCGAGCCACGCACAGAGCCAGGCACACAGGACCGCGACGATCAGGCTGACGACCCACCACCACAGTTCCATTCTGTCCTCCTTCGGGGGTTGAAGCGGTATTCCCCCGGCGAGGCCAGACCCCTGCAGGCGATGCGTCAGGCGACGGAGCGGGGCCGCAGCGGGATCGGGCGGCGCGAGCCGCACAGGTCACAATCGCAGCCGTCCTCGTGGCTCCACCCGTGGGAGGGCGTGCGCCAGGACGGCAACAGGCGCCGCTTGCCGTCCTTCTCGAGCCGCCAGAAGCACATGCCGTCGTAGTGGTAGCCGTCGCCGGCGCCCTCGCCGTCGTTCCAGGCCTCGCGCTCTGCGCACAGGATCTGGTACCTGCTGAACTTCACGTGGTCCGCGGTCATCGCGTACTCCTTGGGGTCACGGCGCCTCCTGGTTCGTCGGCTTCCCGCTCAGTATCGACCGGCCGGGGCCTCAAGTACCCAGAACATTTGTCGGGGTCGGGCGACCGCGTCCAGGCTCCAGGCGGTCACCTGGTTCCTCCAGCACCGCGCCGGGGAAGGTCATCCTCGGTGAGACTGTCCGTGTTCAGCAGCAAGCCCTACGACCGGCACTTCCTCGGATCCCTGAACGACGAGGAGGGCTTCGGCCACGAGCTGGTCTTCTTCGACGCGCGCCTCGAAGAGCCCACCGTGCCGCTCGCGTACGGGTCGCCCGCGGTGAGTTCCTTCGTGAACGACGACCTGGGAGAGCCGGTGCTCGCCGAGCTCGCCGGCAACGGGACCACCCTCATCGCTCTTCGCTCGGCGGGCTTCAACAACGTCGACCTGGAGGCCGCCCGCGACCTGGGGCTGACGGTGATGCACGTCCCCGACTACTCCCCATACGCGGTGGCCGAGTTCACGATCGCCCTGGTGCTGGCGCTGAACCGGCACCTCCCGCGCGCCTACACCCGCGTGCGCGAGGGCAACTTCTCCCTCCAGGGCCTGCTGGGCTTCGACCTGCACGGCAAGACGGTGGGCATCGTGGGGACGGGGAAGATCGGCGGCATCGTGGCGGAGACGTTCCTGCGGGGGTTCGGCTGCCGCGTGCTCGCCTCGGATCTCTTCCCGAGCGAGGATCTTCGGCAGCTCGGCGTGCAGTACGTCGAGTTCGTCGACCTGCTGCGGTCGTCCGACATCGTGAGCCTCCACTGTCCTCTCACCCCCGAGACGCATCACCTGATCGACCGGCGCAGCATCGCGCACATGCGCCCCGGCGCGATGCTGGTCAACACCAGTCGCGGCGGCCTCATCGACACCGGCGCGGTCATCGAGGGCCTCAAGTCGGGCCGCATCGGTAACCTGGGCCTGGATGTGTACGAGGAGGAGGCGCGCTTCTTCTACGAGGACTACTCGACCCGCCTCATCGACGACGACGAGCTCTCGCGCCTGCTGACGTTCCCCAACGTGCTCGTCACCAGCCACCAGGGCTTCTTCACCCACGAGGCGCTGGAGCAGATCGCGCGCACCACGCTCGCGAACGTGAGCGACTTCGAGGCCGGGCGCCGGTCGCCCAACGAGGTGCGCGCCCGGCCGGCGGAGGAGGACGGGCGCCGGGCGGCCTGAGCGGAGCTGCTCCGTGCCCCCGGCCCTCGGCCGCCGGGCTGCTCAGCGCCGGAGCAGCCGCGCGGTCACGCCGGCGACGGTCTCCTTGCCGTAGCTCGACGTGGGGTTGTCGTCCGTGAACACGGCGAGGCCGATGCGCACCCGCTTGCGCTCGAGGCGTGCGGCCTCGCTGGCCAACGTCCACGCCCCCAGCCATCCGGGCTTGAAGTAGACGCGGTAGCCACGGGGACGGGCCGCCTCCGGGATGCCCCAGGACTGGTAGGGGACGACGCTGGTCAGCAGCCGATTGACGAAGCGCCGATGCCTGCGCGGGACGTAGCGCTCCATGTCGCGGAAGAAGCACGCCATGTCGGCGGCGCTCGCCCGGCACAGGATCCAGGCGCTGTTCGTCTCGAAGCTCCTCATCCCTGCCAGCTTCGCCAGCCGCCGCAGCCCCTTGACGCCGACGCTTCGGTAGACCGCGTCGGCGGCGTCGTTGTCGGAGACGGTGATCATGCGCGTGAGCGTCTTGCGCATGGCGGACGTCACCGTGTCGTTCCGGCGCAGGTACGCCACGAGGAGCAGCGGCTTGGCTAGGCTTGCGGTGAGGAAGCGGCGGTGTGCGTTGCGGCCGTGCAGGTGGCCGTGGCTGTCCACGACGGCCACGGCCACCGCCCCACTCCGCTTCGACGCCCACGTGAAGGCGGCGCGGCGCGCACCGGCGGAGGGGACGAGCGGCGGAACCGGACGAAGCACGACGAGCTTCGCGGCGCGGGCGCTGGACTCGGTGACCCCGTTCGCGTCCACGGCGTGGGCGACGAGCAGATAGCGGCCGCGGCGCAGCCGCAGGCGGCCGCGCCACGCCTGCTCCTCTCCCGCGCGCACCACGCGGCCGGTCACGAGGCGCCGCCGGACGTCGCCGGCCCGCGTGGTGATGACGAGGTCGACCGTGACGGTGTCGCCGTCCGGGCCGTCCGCGCGGTATCTCACGCGCGCGACGGAACCGCTGTGGACGGTGACGCTGCCCAGGACGGTCGTGGTCAGGGCCGCGCCGCCCGTCTCGGGGGACGGGGAGGTGGACGGCTGTGCCGTCGCCTCGGCCGGACCGGCGCCGGCGTGCGTGACCGACGCCGGTCCGGCCGTCGACCACAGCGCCAGGCAGACTGCGCCGGCGGCGAGGCAGACTGCGGTGACCAGCCAGCCTCGCCGCCCTGACTGCGTGTGCGGCGCATCTGGTCTCATGCCGCCATCCTATGCCTCGCGACGGCGAGTGTCTCGAGGCGCCCTGCCCGAAGCGGGCAGGGCGCCTCGCCGTCAGGATCCGCGCAGGCGGCGCCCGTCCGGGTCGTAGAAGGGCCGGTCGCCCAGGCGGGCCGGCACGCGCGTGCCGGCGATCTCCACGTCGACCGCAGCGCGGGCGACGACCTCGTCCGTGGCGGCCGTCTGCCCGGCGATCGCCGCCAGGCCGACGGCCGCGCCGAGCGTGTGGCCGTAGGCGCCGGAGGTGACGCGGCCAACGAGGCGCCCGTCCTGCAGGACCGACTCGCCGTGATAGAGCACCGGCTCCGGATCGTCGAGCAGGATGGGGACGAGCCGGCGGCGCGGCGGCCCGGCGGAGAGCAGCGCCGCGCTCCCGATGAACCCTCCCAGCTTGTCCCGGGCGACGGTGGCCTCCAGACCGGCCTCGTCGGGCCTGTCGGCCGGGCCGACGTCCGAGCCCCAGTGGACGAAGCCTTTCTCCGCCCGGAGCCCATCCAGGGCGTGGTAGCCGGCGAGCCGCAGGCCCAAGGGTGCGCCGGCCGCGAGCAGCTGGTCGTAGAGCACCGGGAGGGACTCGGCGGGGGCGTAGAGCTCCCAGCCGAGCTCGCCCGTGAAGGAGACGCGGAGGGCGAGCACCGTGGCCCACCCCACATCGATCTCGCGGGCGCGCAGGAACGGGAAGGCGGCGTCGCTCAGGTCGGCGTCCGTGAGTCCGGAGAGCAGGTCCCTGGAGCGCGGCCCGCTCACCGAGAGGACGCCGAGGGCGGAGGTCACGTCGGTGACCACGGTGTCGGGGCCCGTGTGGCGGCGCAGCCAGTGCAGCGCCTTGTTCTGGGCGGCGGCCGAGGTGACGACGAGGAACGCGTCCTCGCAGAGCCGTGTGACGGTGGCGTCGAGCTCGACGCCGCCGGAGGAGTTCAGCATGGAGGTGTAGACCACGGCGCCGGGGGGCCGATCGAGATCGGCGGTGAAGACCCGCTGCGCGGCGTGGAGCGCGGTCGGTCCCTCGAGCCTCAGCTTGGCGAACGAGGAGAGGTCGAAGAGGGCGACGCCCTCGCGCGCCGCGCGGTGCTCCTCCGCCACGACCTCGAACCAGTTCTGGCGGCCGTGGGAGTAGACGTACTTCGGGCGCACGCTGCCGGTCGCGTACCACATGGCGCGCTCCCAGCCGGCGGTCTCGCCGAAGACGGCGCCGGCGGCGGCGAGGCGGTCGTACAGCGGCACGCGGCGCAGGCCGCGCGCCGTGCCGGGCTGCTGGTGGGGCCAGTGCATGGCGTAGAGCCGGCCCAGGGATTCGCGGGTGCGCTCGAAGAGGTAGCCCGCGTTGGCCTGGGCCGGCGAGAAGCGGCGCACGTCGACCTCGGCGGCGTCCACGGTCGGTGCGCCCTCCTCGATCCACTCGGCGAGGGCGCGCCCGACGCCCGGTCCGAGGATGATGCCTTGGGAGTTCATGCCGGCGGCGACGAAGAGTCCCGCCACCTCCGCCGTCTCCCCCAGCAGGAAGTTGCCGTCCGGGGTGAAGCTCTCCGGCGCGCACAGGTAGTGCTCGAAGCGCGCCTCCGCCAGCGCCGGCACCCGCTCCCGGGCGCGCGCCAGCGGCCGGCCGAAGTGCTCCAGGTCGGGCTCGAACCGCCCGAAGGAGAAGTCGGCCGGGATGTCCGCTGTGGTGCGCGGCCGGCCGTCGGGCTCGAACGCGCCGACGACGAGGCCCGCGCGGTAGTGGCGCACGTAGATCGAGCCGTCGAGGTCGCGGACGATGGGGAGGTCGCGGTCCGCGCCCTCTATCGGCTCGGTCCGCGCCCAGTAGTGCTCGGCGGGGTGCAGGGCCAGCCGTGCTCCGGCGAGCAGGGCAACGTCGCGCGACCAGAGCCCCGCGGCGACGACGGCCACCTCGCACTCCACGGCGCCTCTGTCGGTCTCCACCGCTGTCACCCGAGGCGCGCCGCCCTCCGGCCCCGAAGCGAGCCGGAAGCCGGTGACGCGGACGCCCTCCACGACGCGCACGCCGACATCGAACGCCGCCTTCGCCGTGGCGTAGGCTGCCCAACCGGGATTGACGGTCGCATCGTCGAGGAAGAGCACGCCGCCGGTCAGGTCGTCCGCGGCCAGGATGGGCGAGACGGCGGCGATCTCGTCCGGCGCCAGCTCTCGCGCAGGCAGCCCGTGGTGACGCGCCAAGGTGAGCGCGTAGCGCAGCTCCGTGAGCCGCTCGTCCGTGCGCGCCACCGAGAGCGAGCCGTTGGGGTAGTAGCCGGTCTCGATTCCCGAGAGCGCCGAGAGATCCCGGTAGAAGTCGCGGCTGTAGCTCGCGATTTCCGTCTGCATGTGGGTGCCGCGGGTGCGGGTCATGAGACCCGCGGCATGCCAGCTGGTACCGCTGGAGACGCGGCTGCGCTCGAGGACGACGGTGTCGGTCCAGCCCAGCCGCGCGAGATGGTAGGCGACGGAGGCGCCGATGATGCCGCCGCCGACGACGACCGCCCGCGCTCGCGCGGGCGGTCCCTCGGCGGCCGAAGGGTCGAAGTCCGTCGCCGTGAGTGACGCGTCGAGCAGCCGCTCTTCGGAAGCCATCGGGCAGCCCTCCTCCTGGTCCGTGTCTCGCATCCCGTCCTACCCGGCCGGGACGAGCGCGAAGCGGGCGGCGGAGGCGGGGGTCACGGCGGGCGGCGGCGACGTGTCGCCGCCGCCCGCCGTCCCTCCGGTTCGACGCGTCACGCCGCCTTGCGTTCGTGCGCGCCTTCGGCGAACTCCTCGACGATCTTGGCGTTGAACGCCGGGAGATCGTCCGGGCGCCGGCTCGAGACGAGACCACGGTCGTTGTGGACCTCCTCGTCTACCCACCGTGCACCCGCGTTCTGCAGGTCGGTCCTCAGGGACGGGTAGGAGGTGAGCGTGCGGCCGTTGACCGCCCATGCCTCGATGAGGATCCAGGCACCGTGGCAGATCACTCCGATGGGTACGCCACGCCGCGAGAGCTCGGTGACGAAGCGCACGGAGTCCTTGTCCATGCGCAGGTGGTCGGCGTTGCGTACGCCGCCGGGCAGCACGAGGCCGTCGTACTCGGCGGGGTCGGCGTCGGAGACGGCCCGGTCCACGGGCAGCGTCACGGACTTCTCGGTGTGGTCCCAGAGCTGGATGTGGCCGCTCTTCGGCGCCAGCAGCTCCACCGTGGCGCCTGCCTCTTCGAGCGCCTCGCGGGGGCTGGTCAGCTCCACGCCCTCCACACCGTCGGTCGCCAGGATGGCGATCTTCTTGCCTTGCAGATCAGCCGACATGGAACGTCAGCCTCCTTTCGGTGCGTCATGTGTCACACCGGGGGCCTTCCCCGGCCGTCAGGGCGCAAACGCACCGCGGGAGGACGCGTCCGATCGGATCGGCGCGCAAGGTCCTCGCGGAAGGTGACCTGTGGCGGCTCGCGGCTCGGCTCGCGGCGCGCAGGCGCGCCGCGAGCCGTCAGCTCGACGACGCGTCGACGGCGATCAGCGTGAGCCCGAGCTCGCCCTCGAGGGCGCGGAT